>JAGTVF010000001.1 GCA_018224315.1 Desulfobacterales bacterium
GAAATCGGCACAGCCATGCGCCGGATCAAGCATTTCTACGACCGGATCAAAAAAATCGAAATTGACTTTTATAATCGCCACGATGTCAATATCGTATTTGAAGAAGATGCCATTGACTTCATTTCCGAGAAGATGACAAATGAATCGTTGAATATTGACCAGATCTATCGTAAATTATCCGGTGATTTTGAATACGGCCTGAAACTGGTTCGGGACAAAACCGGAAAAAACCGTTTTTTTATTCCCGGCTACGCTCTGGAACAGCCCGAAGCGTTTCTGGACAATCTGATTAAAACCGAATTTGCCAAACACAACATCACCCCGGAATCCATACACAAGGAAGACCGGGCGGAATAAACCGGAAACGAGGCATCCATGATCGGAATTTCCAAGCTTTACTGCGGCACGGTGGAGCCGTCTGACGCGCTGCGCTACGGCCGCCAGTCCGGGCAGCTGCCCTCACACCTGCTTCAGTTCTCAATTGACAAGCGCCCGGTGGTGGTCTGGAACATCACCCAGCGATGCAATCTCAAATGTATTCATTGCTATGCCCATGCCAAGGCCAGGCAGCAGGACAATGAACTGACCACCGACGAAGGCAAAGCCTTAATAGACGATCTGGCCGGCATGGGTGTGCCGGTGCTGCTGTTTTCCGGCGGCGAGCCCCTGATGCGCAAGGACATGCCCGAACTGGCCCAATACGCGGTAGAAAAGGGCATGCGCGCGGTGATTTCCACAAACGGAACCCTGATTGACAGCAAAACCGCCGGGGTTTTAAAAGACATCGGCCTTTCCTATGTGGGCATCAGCTTAGACGGCAGCCGGGACATCAACGACCGTTTCCGGGGCGTGGACGGTGCTTTTGACCAGGCCCTGGAAGGCATCCGCAATGCAAAGCAAGCCGGCATCAAAGTGGGGCTGCGATTTACCATCAACCGGTTTAACGCAGAGGAGATCCCGGCCCTGTTTGACCTGCTGGAGCAAATGGACATTCCCCGGATCTGTTTTTATCATCTGGTTTATGCCGGCCGGGGTTCCACGCTTGTCAACGATGATGTCAGCCATGAGCAAACCCGCCGGCTCCTGGACCTGATCATGGACCGCACAAAAGATCTGCATGACCGGGGCAAGCCCAAGGAAGTGCTCACCGTGGACAACCACGCAGACGGCCCCTATGTATACCTTCGCATGCTGCGCGAAAACCCCGATCGGGCCGCTGAAGTCCTGGATCTGCTGCAGATGAACGAGGGCAACAACTCGGGCCGGGGCATCGGGTGCATCAGCTGGGACGGCGAAGTGCATGCAGATCAGTTTTGGCGACATCACAGTTTCGGAAACGTTCGCCAGCGGCCCTTTTCCGAAATCTGGACCGACACCTCGGCCGATCCCCTGCTGGCCAGGCTCAAAGAAAAGAAAAATCATGTCAAAGGACGGTGTGCCCGGTGCCGGTGGCTGGATATCTGCGGCGGCAATTTCCGGGTGCGCGCCGAGGCGGTCACCGGTGATGTCTGGGCCCCGGACCCGGCCTGTTACCTGACAGACGAAGAAATCAACGCAACGCAGTAAAAGAGCCCGCGTTTCACCTTCAATCTTGCAAGGACGAAAAAATGCAGTTTCCCGATTACCGTCCCCGGCGCCTGCGGCAGACCGGGGCTTTCAGGCGCATGATCCGCGAAACAGCCCTGAAAACAGACGATCTGATCATGCCCTTTTTTGCCATCGGCGGAAAAGACGTTAAAAATCCTGTACCCTCCATGCCCGGCCAGTACCAGTTGTCTGTGGACAACCTGGTCAAATCCGTCAAGCAGGCCGCGGACCTGGGTCTTCCGGCAGTGATTGTCTTCGGCCTGCCGGACAAAAAAGATCCCCTGGGCACAAAAGCCTATGCCAAAGACGGCATTGTCCAGAAGGCCGTGCGCGCGGTCAAGGACAAATGCCCGGACATGATGGTGATCACGGATGTGTGTTTGTGCCAGTATACGGACCACGGCCACTGCGGCATTGTGGACAAGGGTGTGATTGACAATGACGGCTCCCTTGACCTGCTGGCCCGCACCGCCCTTTCCCATGTTCAGGCCGGGGCGGACATGGTGGCCCCGTCAGACATGATGGACGGCCGGGTGGGAATGATCCGGGAAACCCTGGATGAAAACGATTTTGCCAATGTGCCCATCATGTCCTATGCAGCCAAGTACTGCTCGGCCTATTACGGCCCGTTCCGGGAGGCAGCCGATTCCTCCCCGCAGTTCGGCGACAGGCGCACCTACCAGATGGACCCGGCCAACGCGGTGGAAGCTGTCAGGGAAGCATCTCTGGATGTCACCGAGGGCGCAGACATTCTCATGGTCAAACCCGCCCTGCCCTATCTGGACGTGATTTACCGCATCCGTGAGGAATTTGACCTGCCGGTGGCCGCCTATAATGTTTCCGGCGAGTATGCCATGATCAAGGCAGCCGATCAGATGGGCTGGCTTGACGGCAAAGCCGTGGCCATGGAAACACTGACAGCCATTAAGCGGGCCGGGGCAGACATGATTCTGACCTACTTTGCCATGGAAGCCGCCCAACTGCTAAATCAATAAGGATTTGATGCAATGAGTTCTGATCCGCAGCATCCCCATGCACAGTCACCGGCCCGGGGCGGTTCTCCCGGAGGCCCGGGCACCCTGCGGCTGGTGGCCTGGGAAACCACCCGCAACTGCAATCTCTCCTGCGTGCACTGCAGGGCCGCAGCCACCTGCGGGCCGTATACCGGTGAACTCGATACCCAGGCCTCTTTTCGCCTGCTGGACCAGATCGCGGAAACCGGCAGTCCCATTGTGATATTGACCGGCGGCGAGCCCATGCTGCGTGACGATATCTACGATATTGCCGCCTACGGCACCCGGCTCGGCCTTCGCATGGTCATGGCGCCCAACGGCACCCTGATCACACCAGAGACAGCCAAAAAAATTGCCGATTCCGGCATCCAACGCATCAGCGTAAGTTTGGACGGCGCTTCAGCCGAGCGTCATGACGGGTTCAGGGGTGTGGAAGGCGCTTTTGAAGGGGCCCTTTCCGGCATCCGGGCGGCAAAGCAGGCGGGCATTGAATTTCAGGTCAACACCACCATCACGCAGTTAAACCGCGACCAGATTCCGCAGATCATGAAACTCGCCGAGGACCTGGGGGCCGTGGCATTGCACATTTTCCTGCTGGTCCCCACGGGCCGGGGCAAATATCTCGTGGATCAGGCCATTGACGCCCGGCAATACGAGGAAACCTTAAACTGGTTTTATGACCAGAAAAGCCGAACAAACCTGCAGCTCAAAGCCACGTGTGCGCCCCATTACTACCGCATATTGCGCCAGCGGGCCCACCAGGAGGGAAAATCCGTAACCTGGCAGACCCACGGCCTGGATGCGGTCACCCGGGGTTGTCTGGGCGGCACGAGCTTCTGCTTTATCTCTCACCAGGGAATCGTTCAGCCCTGCGGGTTTCTGGATTTAAACTGCGGGGATGTGACCCGGGATTCCTTTGCCCATATCTGGAAACATTCCGAACAATTCCAAAAACTCAGGGATTTTGATCAATTAAAGGGCAAATGCGGGATCTGCGAATACAAGCGGGTCTGCGGCGGATGCCGCGCCCGGGCATACGAAGCCACCGGCGACTGGCTGGCCGAAGAACCCCTTTGTCTTTATGAGCCTGCCAAAGGCGGGGTAAATGCAGCCCCATGACCTGAACCGCCGCCAGATGGCCGGCCAGCGTATTATCGCCGGCTTTCAGGGCACAGGGTTTAACGCGGATTTAAAACATCTTATCGGCGACCTCTGTGTTGGCGGCATTATCCTGTTTTCCCGAAACATTGAAACCCGGGCGCAGCTGCGGCAACTCACAGCAGATGCCCGGGATTACGCCAAAGACTGCGGCCAGCCGCCGCTGTTTATTGCCGTGGACCAGGAAGGCGGGAGTGTGGCAAGGCTAAAAGCGCCTGATTTTACGGAATTTGGCGATGCCGCGAATTTTTCCGGCAAAACCGACGCGGCCCGGTTTGCCCGGATCACGGCGGCAGAACTGGCCGATTCGGGCATCAACATGAATATGGCCCCGGTCATGGACGTGGCCGATCCTGGCATTGAAAGCGTCATGGCCAGGCGCGCCTTTGGCACGAATTGCGCCTATGTGGCCGAAATGGGCACAGAGATCATCAGCGGTCTTCAAAAAAAAGGCATCATGGCCGTGGCCAAACACTTTCCCGGCATCGGCCGCACCACATTGGATTCCCACCTGGATCTGCCGGATCTCAATACCCCGGCCCAAAGCCTTTATGCCCGGGATCTGACTCCGTTTCAGGCGGCTGTCAAGTCAGATGCCGCCGGCATCATGCTTTCCCACATCCGGTATATGGCCCTTGACCCCCTATGGCCGGCCAGCCTGTCTGCTGCCGTGTCCGAAAGGCTGCTGCGCGCTGAGATGGGTTATACCGGGCTGGTGATGACCGATGATCTGGAGATGGGGGCGGTGGAAAAGCACTATGGCATGGAAACCATGATTTCACAAATCATGGCTGCGGGCATTGACATTGCACTGATCTGCCACTCAATGGACAAAATCCGGACAGCGGCCCAAATGTTTCAGCAAGCCCTGGAGGACGAAAAACAATACCGGCGCCAGGCTGAATCGGTTTCCCGCATTTTGTCCGCCAGGCGCCGGTATCTGTAGTAAAAAATACCTTTTGTCTATTGCAGTGCTTCCAGCGCCTTTTTGCGCTGCTGTTCGTATTCGGATTCCGTGATCAGGCCCTCTTCGTAAATCTCCTTTAAATATTCCAGCTGATCCCTGATTTCCCCTCGAAGCGCTTTTTTATCCTGCGGGGAAGGCTCCGGTGCGGGCTGAACCTGCTGGGCCGGCTGCCGGGTCTGCATCTGCTGTCGGGGCTGCTGCTGCTGGATCTGCCGGAAAGACTCGCCCTGCTGGGAGCCGGAAGGTGCGGCATACTGCATACCGGTCTGCTGGCCGATTTCCCGGGCAACGCTCGCCCGGAGGTGTTCAAGATTGACCGCCAGGCGCATGGGGGCGGATTTTCCGTCTTCAAACTGATATACCTGCATGTAAGGCTTGGGCGCAATCACCTCGGTGTCTGCGTGCCGGAGTTCCAGCACGTCAAACCGGTGGCTGGCCCTGTCGCCTTTTGGCTCTCCATCCACGTCTAAAACCGCATTGATCCAGGCAAAGGCAATATGCAGGGTGCCGTTTTGATCCACAAACATGACGCCCTGGGTTTTGCGCTGTTTTTCAAAAAGCAGTTCAACAGCCCGGTTGTAAGAGGTAAAATGAACCCGCTGGCCGGAGTCTGCCGAAGCCAGGGCCTTTGAAAGTGCCGGGGCCAGCCGGTCGATTTCCCTTTGCTGGAAGATTTGGGTTTCAGCAGATCCGCCAATGATGGAGGACTGGGCCATGTAACGCAGATCCTCGAGCAGCCAGCTCATGGTAAAGGAATTGATTTCTGCCGGGTGCCTGTAGTTTTGATCCACCACCTGCCCGTTTTTCATCTGCTGTTCCAGGCGGACCACCACATCCTTGTCCCTGGCCACATCCGTGTCCTTCCATTTGCCGCCGGAACTGCAGCCTGCTGCAAACAGTGCAACCAGTAAAGCCGCGATCATGTATCGCTTCATTTCATTTCCCCCAAACATTTGAGATTCGTTAAACATATCATTTCAGTGAGATACAATTAGAAAAGAAAAGCGAAGCCGGGACAGGTTTTACCCCATGACAAATCCGGAGCCCGCCATTTCAGATGCCCGGTACACGTCATAGGCGGCCTCGTCTAAGGGGTAATCCCAGCAACCCTGACGATGCAGCATCCAGCCGCCAAAGCCGGTTTTAAAACGATAAAGCCCATACATGGGATGCTCCGGGTCCGGGTACGGCGAGACACCAAACAGGTCATATTCCCGGCATCCGGCCTTGTGGGCCCTGTTGATGGCTTCCCACTGAACCGCATAGGAAGCCATCCGGTTCTTATGGACCGAAGACGAGGCCCCGTAGAGATAAGTTGCCCGTGATCCGGAAACGGCCAGGATGATTCCGGCCAGGGGCTTTCCCTCTGCTTCTGCCAGCAGCAGATGCACATTTGCCGGGGACCGGCATTGCCGGTTTTTCACCTGAAACACCGAGGCAAAGTAGTCCATATCATTTAAGCTCATGTTGTGCCGGCGGGCAGTCTGGCAGTATAGATCATACCAGGCGGCCAGCCCCTCCATGCCGGCATCGCGCACGGTCACCCCTTTTTTTGCAGATAAACGGATGTTGTAGCGGGTCTTGGGCTTCATGCGGGCAAGGATTCGGTCCCTGTCAGATGCCACGTCCACCAGCACGGTATCAGGGGGCAGCAGATCGGTTGGGGCTTTTCTGAGGTTCCAGTGCTCGGTGTCGAAATTCATGCGCATTTCCTGGACCCTGATTTTCGGAGCGCCCTTCCAATGGTTATCACCGGTGTACCTGTCCGGCTCATCCACCCACGGAGACTGCCAGGGCAAATCATAGCGAATAAAAACACAGTTTGCCGGCAGCTCGGGCCGGAGTTTTTCCGAGAGACTTTCAAGCCAGCACCCCCGACGCTCTTCATCCGGCAGCAACTCCGGACCAAAGGGCACGTAGGCCATGCACGAGTTTGTGCCAAGGCTGCGCAGCACCACCAGCATATCCCGGCTGCCGCCATGGGGATATGCATACATGGACTCGGTTTGTCCGTTTTCGCCCGGGTCCTTTGGCTTTACCATGAGATCAAAAGCCCGGGCCTGCCGGCCCTGCTGTTTTTTGAGCCGGCCCCAGTAAGCGGTCTGCTGCAGATGCGGGGTGGGAATCAGATGTCTTGTTTTCTTCGGAATTACGGATACATCCATGGTCAGTATTGTTTTGCCCGGAACAGAAAAACCATTCCGGTCTGTCTCCTTTTTCAGTTTTTCCGCCTGTCCTGCGGGAGTTGATCAAATTTTTGCCACATTACACAAGATTCCCCCCCAAGGTCAAGCCTTCATAAACTTAAACTGAGCGTATCAAATTTTTAAAGCTGAAACCGCTCAGTCTCGGATAAAGTTTTTAAGCCTGATATGGACAATGCGCAAGAATATATGCAATTATACCATCTGCATTTAAAAAACCTGAAACGGTTACAGGGGATCCATCATGAAAGGAAGCCATTTTACAATACTGATTGTTGTGATCACAGCCGCTGACGTGCTTGTGCCCTATTTGTGGATCGGCGATATTGCCAGCCTCGGGGCGTCTTTTCTGTTCTGGTGCGGGCTGACCCTGGCTGTGATCGTGTTTGCCGCTGCAGCCACCCGCAACTGGGGGAGGCCGGTTTGAATTCTTTTTTTGTATGGCTGGCCATGATCATCTGGTCTGCGGCTGCGGTCTGTATTGCCGCAGCCGCACGCAAAAACCTGCTGGCCGGAGCCAGCGAGTTTTTCATCGGCGGCCGGCGGCTGCGCGGATTTGTCTCCGGCATGACCTATGCGGCGACCACCTACAGCGCATTCATGCTCGTGGGCCTGGTGGGCCTGACCTATAAAACCGGGGTGGGCGCCCTGGGCTTTGAAATGACCTACCTGATTTTCACTGTGCTTCTGCTTGTGACCTTCGGGCCGCGCTTCTGGCTGGCGGGCAACTGGTATGACCACATCACCCCGCCCGAACTGCTGGCCAACCGCTATGACAGCAAATGGGTGGGCGTGGCGGCCGCGGCCATTTCCTTTTTCATGCTGATTCCCTATGCCTCCGTACAATTGATGGGCATGGGTTTTCTGGTCAGCGGCATTACCGGCGGACAGATCACATTTATGACCGGGGTCATGCTGATGGTGGCGCTTTCCGGGTTTACCGCATTCTGGGCGGGCATGCGTTCAGTGGCCTGGACCGACGCGTTCCAGGCCGTTACCATGATGATCACCTCCCTGGCCGCCCTGGGCTGGACCCTGTATCATTTCTTCGGCTCCCCGGCCGGATTTGCCGAAGCCGCATCCAAACAAATCCCGGAGCTGGTGACATTTACCTGGGAACCGGCCTTTTTTATCGGCCTCACTTTGCCCTGGGCCTTTTTTGCCCTGACCAATCCCCAGGTGTCCCAGCGGATGTATGTGCCCGACTCGGCCGTCAGCCTCAGGCGGATGATCATCTATTTTGCCCTGTTCGGGTTTGTCTACACCATTATCAGCACCCTGTTCGGCCTGGAAGCCGCCATGCTTTTCCCGGGACTGGACAATCCGGACAAGGCCATGGCCCACATGCTTTCCAGGGTGCCCACTGCCATGGGACTGGTCATATTTGTGGGCATTTTTGCCGCGGCCACATCCACCCTGGGCTCAATTGTGCTGACCCTGAGCTCCATGTTTGCAAGAGACATTGCCAAGCAGGTCCGGCCCGGTATTTCTGAATCCGCAGAGCGTCTTCTGGGACAGGTTTCCATACTGGTGCTGCTGGCGGCCTGCATTGTTTTTGCCTGGCTGCGCCCCGGGTTAATCACCATTGTTTCAAGCATGGCATCCGGCGGGCTGCTGGTAATGGCCCCGGCCATCGTGGGCGTGTTTTTCTGGAAAAAGGCCACGGCAGCGGGCGCGCTTTGGTCCATGATTATCGGCGGGCTGGTCACCGCAGTCATGTATCTGGCAAAAATCTATCCCCTGGGCTGGTGGCCCAGTGTCTGGGGCGGCGGCCTGACGGTTATTGTGTTTATCTGCGTCAGCCTTTCAACCTCGCCGCCCGACAATGCAGGAGCCTTTATTGACCGGGTGGAAGAAGAACTGGACCGGCACAACTTCCGCCCGTGGTTTGGCCGGGAAAAAACACGACAGTCCGGGAAACACAGGCGTGTCTAGTACACCGGAAATGTATCCATGACTTCATTGACGCCGGCTTTGGCAAGTTCCTTTGCGGTTAACCATTTGGCCCCGCGCCTGAAAAACTTTTTGGCTTTCAGCAGATTTTCAGACAGGGATTGCTGGGTTTCAGCAAAAGTCTGCGACCAGAGGACCTCTCCGTTGCTGACTTCCACCAGATACAGGGCAAAAGCCACCGAGGCGGGCTGCGCAGCGCCGTAATCACTGCCAATCCGCTGCTGGTACCGCCAAACATTGCCAACCAGCATATACTCCACATTCAGCTTTTCTCCCACCTCCATGACCAGATCAAGGGGCGTTTTTTTCTCAAAACCGTACTTTGCCGAATCATAGGCTTTCTGCACGATCTCCCGGGAAACCGCACGGGAATCCAGCCGCTGCAGCAGTTTGGCCTGGACCATGTCGGTGAGAATCTGATCTGCCTCGTCTTTTAAACCGTTATCATCTTCGCAGAACCGGCCCATTGGACAGGTCAGGGTCTGGCCCTGCCCCTCGGGATTCTGGCCTTTGATCATGGGCAGTAAAGCAACAGAGGCTGTCTTATCTATTCCGTTGTCATTGCGGTCATGGGTTTGGGCCTGCACTGTGCTGCATAAAAACAGCATCAATAAAAAAACAAGCAGTACCTGCCCTGTCTTTTTGAAAAAAGCCGCCTGCCTGTCTGTTTTTTTACGGTCCTGGAAATTTTTCATTTTTTTTCCCCGCTGTGAACCTGTATTATGTTGGTGATTGAGATAAACAATGGTGTATACTATATTATAATCATTTACCGCAAATTTGTCAGCTTTGATCCTGCAAAACCCATAGACTCAAACGATAACACTGACTCGCGAGGTAAACCATGACCCAAAATCGCATCTGCAGTCTGCTCGGCATCCGTTATCCCATCATCCAGGCGCCCATGAACTGGGTTAGCGGTGCTGCTCTGACCGCAGCGGTGTCGGAAGCCGGCGGCATGGGCACCATCGGACCCAATGCAGGGGCAGATAAAATCAACCCCGACGTGGAGGCAACCGGAGAGCTGGTGCGCAAACAAATCCACAGAGTGCGAGAACTCACAAACAAACCCTTTGCCGTAAATGTGGTTGTAGGGTTTGGTGAGGACACGAAATATTCAAAAAAAATCGTGGACGTGCTTGTGGAAGAAAAGGTCCCGGCCGCCATCGTATCAGTCGGCCGGCCCGACACCTACACCCAAACCCTGAAAGAGGCCGGCATCAAGGTGCTGCACGCCATCTCAACGGCCCGCCATGCCCAAAAGGCCCGGGATGCCGGCGTGGATGCGGTCATCTGTGAAGGATTTGAAGCCGGCGGCCATAAGGGATTTACCGAGCTGACCACATTTGTGCTCACGCCCATGGTGGCCGATGCCGTGGACATCCCCGTTGTCACCGGCGGAGGAATCGGCGACGGCCGGGGAATCATCGCCGCCCTGGCCCTGGGGGCAGACGGCATCTACATGGGATCGCGCTTTATGGCAACCCGGGA
>JAGTVF010000002.1 GCA_018224315.1 Desulfobacterales bacterium
GGGAAAGCAAAACAAAAACAGCTCCGCCGGCGGTGACGTCCGGACGGGACGGCGCCTTTCCGCCGGGGCAACAAAGACAAGGGGGTTGACATGTTTCGGATCAAAACCATCACGTTGGTCATGGCCGTATTTTTTGCAATGGTCGTCGGATTTACCGGGTGCGGCGGCCAGGATGCCGGAGAGCAAAGCGCCGAGGCAGCGCTTCCGGAGGTCCGCTGGACCCTGCAGACCACCTGGTCTCAGGGATGGCTGATCCATGAAATGGCCGAGGATTTTGCAAAACGGGTCAATGATTTAAGCGGCGGCAAGTTCATCATTGATGTGCAGCCCGCAGGGGCCATTGTCGGCGGCCTGGAAGTTCTGGATGCTGCAGACTCCGGGGCCATTGATGCCTATCATTCCTGGCCCGGCTACTGGATGAGCAAGCATCCGTCCGCGCCCTTTTTTGCTTCCATCCCGCTTCACCTGGAGCCGCTGATGCATACCACCTGGCTCTACAACTACGGCGGCAAAGAGCTTTACCAAGAAATGATGGACGAAGCCGGCCAGAATGTGGTTGTGATGCCCGGCGGCGTGACAGGACCGGAAATGCTGGCCCATTCCAACAAGCCGGTGGAAACAATGGAGGACTGGAAGGGGCTGAAATACCGGGCTCCGGGCTGGTGGGGCGAAGTCTTAAAGGAACTGGGCGTGGCCGTGACCATGCTGCCCGGAACCGAGCTTTATCCCGCCCTGGACCGCGGCATTCTGGATGCCACCGAATTTTCAACACCAGCGGTAAACCGGCAGCAGGGCTTCCACGAAGTGGCCGACTTTATCGCGGGCCCGGGCCTGCATCAGCCCACCTGCTTTTTTGAACTGGGCTTTAACAAGGACGCCTACAATGAGCTGCCCGAGCTTTACAAGAAAATCATCGACAACGCGGCCATGGCCATGACCCTGCATATGTGGACCAAGAGCAACGTTGCCGACATGGAAGCCCTGGATCATTTCGAGGAACGCGGCATTAAGCGCACCTACGTGGATCCGGAAGTGCAGCGGGAGATGCGCGAACAGGCGTGGGAATGGATCGACAACGACGTCAAGCAGCGCGACAACGACCACTACAGCCGCACCTGGGCCTCGGTCAATGAATTCTGGAAACGGTTTTCCGATTACGAGCAATTCATGGTACCGGTGCGAAAATAGCATGATGCAGACAGAAGGGCCGGCATGCACGGGCCGCCGGCCCTTCTGTCTTTCCCGATGGCGGCGCAATGGCTTAAGCATAAGGATTTCAAATGGCTGTGATCAATAAGATTATTCGGGTCATCGACTGGATCAATGAAAAAATATCCAAGGCAGTCTCGTTTCTGGTTTTTGCATTGATCCTCACGCTGACCTATGAAGTGATCGCCCGCTACTTTTTTGGGGCTCCGACCCAGTGGAGCCTGAATCTGACCTACTTCATCTGCAGTTTTTTTCTCATTCTCACCATGGGCTATACCTGGCAGTGCGGGGAACACGTCGGCGTGGACCTGCTTTCCAGCAAGCTGCCCAGACGGGTGGGCGCCTTGTTAAACGTTGTCTTCATTCTGGGACTTTTCTTTCTGACATGGACCAATATCGGACGGGTCATGTACAACGACATGCTCCGCTCCTGGGCGTTGCAGGAAAGATCGACCATCGGCGCCATGCCGCCTGTCTATCCCTATAAAACCTGGATATTTGCCGGGGTTGCCCTGCTTTTGCTCCAGGGTGTTTCGCAATTGCTCAAGGAAATTCAGGTGGTGCTGGGAAGGGACAGACAATCATGAGTGTTGAACTGATAACTGTACTGATGCTGACAAGCCTGATTCTTGTCATCATGATGGGCTTTCCCATCGGGTTTTCTCTGGCCGGGGTTGCCACGGTCTTCGGACTTATCTTTGTGGGCCCGCACATCGCCAGCACCTTCATGCTGCGAATGCATGTAACCCTTTCCAATTATACGCTCATTGCCATACCCTTATTTGTCTTCATGGGCATTGTTATCGAAAAATCAGGACTGGCGGGCCGGCTCTATGACGCCATATACGTTTTAACCGGCAGACTCAAAGGCGGGCTGGCCATTGCAACCGTGCTGACCTGCGCCATATTTGCGGCTGCCACCGGCGTTGTGGGCGCAACAGTGGTCACCATGGGCATTATCTCCATGCCGGCCATGATGAAGTACCGCTATGACAAGCCCATGGCATCCGGGGCGGTATGCGCCGGCGGCGCTCTCGGGATACTGATTCCGCCATCCATCCTGATTCTGGTCTATGCGCCGGTGGCCAACGTTTCCGTGGGGGCCCTGCTCATTGGGGCGTTTGTTCCGGGCATGATCCTGGCGCTTCTCTATGTCCTCTACATCGGCATACGGTGCTTTATCACTCCGGAAATGGGACCGTCTGCAGCAGACGGAGGCGTTCATTACACCTTTTGGCAGAAATCCAGGATGTTTTGCGTCTCGGTGCTGCCGGTACTTACCCTTATTCTGGCGGTGCTGGGCACGATTTTCTTCGGCCTGGCTGCACCCACCGAAGCCGCGGCCATCGGGGCTTTTGCCGCGGTATTGCTGGCAATTGGCTATCGCAAGCTCACTGCCCCCATGCTCGTGGAGGCCGCCATCCGGACAGCCAGAACCTCTGCCATGGTCTATCTGGTGGTCATCGGCGCCTCGTTTTTCACCTCCGTGTTTGTGCGGCTGGGATGCGGACGGGTCATTGAAAGCTCGATTCTGGGCCTGCCCTTCGGGCCCTGGGGGGTGCTGATCGTCATGTGGGCAATCATCATCCTCATGGGATGTTTTCTGGACTGGATCGGCATCATCATGATCGTGGTACCGCTGTTTACGCCGGTGGCCGTGAAGCTGGGCTTTGACCCGGTCTGGTTTTCCCTGATGAATATCATCGTGCTCCAGACCTCGTTTCTGACCCCGCCCTTTGCCCTGACCATTTTCTACCTCAAGGGGATCGCCCCGCCGGAGGTCTCCCTTGCCGACATCTACAGGGGCGTGGTGCCTTATCTGGTGCTGATGCTGGCCGCATTGCTTCTGTTTTCATTGTTCCCGGACATCCTGCTGTTTATGCCAAGGGCGGCCGGATTGATCTAAAAAGAGCAAAATCCCAAAAATCGCAAAATGACGGAGAACCCAATATGGGCCGTGAATATAAAGGACCGGAAAAACCTTCAAAACACCCGATACTCTCGCCGCTGACGCCGTTTTCGGCCCAGAAGGGCAAGATTGTCACATGCGAAGAAGCCGTGGGCATCATCTGCGACAATGACACCATTGCCACCGGCGGGTTTGTGGGAAACGGGTTTCCGGAACACATTGCCGTGGCCTTAGAAGACCATTTCCTGAAAACCGGAACACCGCGCAACCTGACGCTGGTGTATGCCGCCGGACAGGGAGATGGAAAGGACAAGGGCCTCAACCACCTGGGCCATGACGGCCTGATCCGGCGGGTGATCGGCGGGCATTGGGGCCTGGTTCCCAAGGTTCAGAAAATGGCCGTTGAAAACCGCATCGAAGCCTACAACCTGCCCCAGGGGGTGATCTCGCATCTGTACCGGGATATCGCAGCCGGCAAGCCCCGCACCATCACAGCAGTGGGCATTGGAACATTTGTGGATCCGCGCAAGGGCGGGGGCAAGCTAAATGCGATGACCACCGAGGATCTGGTGGAACTGATCTCCTTTGACGGAAACGATTATCTGGCCTACCGAACCTTTCCCATCAACGTGGCGATTTTGCGGGGAACCACCGCAGATACCCTGGGCAATATCAGCATGGAAAAAGAAGCCCTTTTCTTGGAGGCCCTGGCCATGGCCACTGCGGCCAAAAACAGCAACGGCCTGGTGATCGTGCAGGTGGAGCGGATCGCGGAAAAAGGGAGCCTAAACGCCCGCAACGTGAAAATACCAGGGATAATGGTCGACTGCGTGGTGGTGGCCGACCCGGAAAACCACTGGCAGACTTTCGGGGAGCGTTACAATCCATCGTTTTCTTCTGAAATCCGGGTACCGTTGCATTCCATGCCCGTCATGGGCCTTGATGAGCGCAAAGTCATCGCCCGGCGTGCAGCCATGGAACTGGAGGCCAACTCCGTGGTCAATCTGGGCATCGGCATGCCCGAAGGTGTTGCCAATGTGGCCAACGAGGAAAACATTCTCGATTATCTGACGCTGACCGCCGAACCCGGGGTCATCGGCGGCATTCCCGCCGGCGGGCTCAATTTCGGGGCGGCCACCAACACCGAAGCCCTGATCTCCCAGCCCGAGCAATTCGACTTCTATGACGGCGGAGGCCTGGACCTGGCGTTTCTGGGACTTGCCCAGGCCGACAGCCACGGCAATCTCAATGTGAGCAAGTTCGGTCCCCGGCTGGCCGGCGCCGGCGGATTTATCAACATCAGCCAGAAAGCCAAGAAGGTCATCTTTGTGGGAACCTTTACCGCCGGCGGCCTTGACATGGAAATCCGGGACGGTAAACTGCACATCAACCAGGAGGGAAGTGCCAAAAAATTCGTGGACCATGTGGAGCATACCACTTTTTCCGGGCCCTATGCCCTGGAAAGAAACCAGCCGGTGCTCTACATCACCGAGCGCTGCGTGTTGAAGCTGACAGCCAAAGGCATGGAGCTGGTGGAAATCGCACCGGGAATGGATCTGGAAAGAGATATCCTGGCGCACATGGATTTTAAACCGATCATGGAGCACAGCCCCGAGCTCATGGATTCCCGGATATTTTCAGAAGAGCCCATGGATCTGAAAAAAGACCTGCTGTTTTTATCCATTGACAAGCGGCTTTTCTATGACCGGGACCGCAATCTGTTTTTTGTCAACTTTGAAGGCTATGCCATCAAAAGCCGGGATGATATCGCCCAGGTGGAACAAAAGGTGCGCCGGATCCTGGAACCGCTGGGCCACAAAGTCTATACCGTGGTCAACTATGATAATTTCCAGATCTACCCGGAGCTGATCCCCGAGTACACGCAGATGATCAAGCGCCTTTCCGATGATCTTTACTCCGGGGTGACCCGCTATACCACCAGCACTTTTTTGCGGGCGAAGCTGGGCGATGCCCTGCTGCGTTTCGACATTACACCCCATATTTACACAACCGCCGAAGAAGCCCTGGAGGCCCTGGGCCGAAAAGACGGACCACCGCATTTTCCGGAATAAAACGGCGGCCATGGGATTGTCCTCCCATGGCCGCGGATCCGGATGAAAAACAAATCTGCCGGGCCTCCCCCCATCTGCCGGCCGCCCCCTGGCCGGGACTGCATTTACCTGCGCATAAAGGTTTACATAAACAAATTCCGTGCATATAATTGAAAAGTAGCCCGGCAAGCCTGCCGGGCCACTTTTCCAAAAACAGAGAATTTTCATGAAAAAACAACGGATTATAAAAACATTATATCTGTTTCAATCCTCCAAAAGAAAGGAGTTTTTGTCACCCATGACAGAAGTTGCTGAGTCAGACAGTGCCCAACCCGCAAAAACCAAAAAACAGGCGGTTAAAATCCGCGAAATGACAATTGATGACCTGGCTGACGTATTTCACCTGGGAGAACAGCTGTTTGTGGCCAGAAAGGCGCCCAACACATACCGGGCCTGGGATGAATACGAAGTGGCGGATTTGTTTTACAGTGACACGGAATTCTGTCTTGTGGCCGAACATGAAAACGAAATCATCGGATTTGCCCTGGGCACCACGGTGAGCAAAAACCGATCCGCATGGAAATACGGTTATCTTCTGTGGCTGGGCGTGCTTCGGCAATACCAGCGCTCGGGAATCGCCGAGCGGCTGTTTTACCGGTTTAAGTCCATCATGCTCCATGACGGGGTCCGCATCCTGGTGGTGGACACCGAGGCTGACAACAGGCCTGCCATTTCTTTTTTCGAGCAACAGGGTTTCGGCAACCCCCAGCAGCACGTGTATCTGACCATGAATCTCGACCAGGAACGCCAGCGCATGAAAAAGCGCGAAAACGGCCATTAGCATAAAACGAATATGACATGATCAGCGAAGATCGGCTCAAAAAACTCTTCCAGCGCCTGGTGGACATTTACAGCCCGTCGGGCAAGGAAAACGACATCCTGGATTACCTCCGGGGGTATCTGAAGCGAAACAGCATTGCCGCAAAAGTCCAGGCCGTGGATGAAACCCGATACAACCTGGTGGTGCTCCCGGAAAACAGCCAGGCCGAGCTGGCCTTAATCGGCCACGTGGATACGGTTACGGCCTACGATATCGAGGACTATGGCTGGCAGGAAAACCAGGATACCATTTCCGGGCTTGGCACAGCAGACATGAAGTCCGGGTGTGCGGCCATGGTGGAGGCATTTCTGGCCCTGCGCCGGGACTACGGCCCCCGCCTGCCCGCAGCTCTGTGCCTGGTGGTGGGCGAAGAGGAAAACGGCGACGGTGCGGCCCGGCTCATCGAGGATTATCATTTTCCCTGGGCGGTGATCGGCGAGCCCACCAACCTGGTGGCCTGCCTGGGCTGCTACGGGTACCTGGAAACCCAGATGGCCAGCATTGGCAAACGCCTGCACGCCTCTCTGGCCAACAACCGGGAAAACACCATCGAAGTTTTGCTGCAGATGATGATGCGCGTCTCCCAGTACATGCGCGATCATCGGCCCGAACTGGTCTACAATTTCCGGGATCTCTACAGCAGCCGCTCCGGGCTTACCGTGCCGGACCGCTGCGAGGCCTGGCTCGACGTCCACCTGCCCCCGGATGCAGCCATCGGCGAAATCGTCACGGAGCTCGAAGAGGTGTGCATGCCGGCCGAAACCGGCCATTCCGGCATTGAAACCCGCTTCCACATTGAAACCATAGACGCCGGCTACCGCCTGCCGGAAAAAGGCCCCGTGGTTGAAGCGGTCCGGGATGTTTACACCCGGAGGCAGATGACCTGGCAAAGCGGCGATTTCCGCAGTCATTCAGACGCCAACCAGCTCTGGGCCGCGGGCATCAAACCCATGGTGCTGGGCCCGGGCCGGCTGGAAAACGCCCATGTGCACGACGAATGCGTATCCTTCCCGCAGGTTGTTCAGGCCGCGGAAATTTACCTGGGCCTGATGCAGCAGTTGTTCTGCGGGCCATGAGCCAATAGACAAGGAGTGTTATGAAATCGCTGATAAAACCCATTGACCGGCGCACCTTTTTAAAACAGGTCCGAGGCCTGGCCTGCTTTGCCGGCGCCTCCATGCTGGTGCCCGCAAGCCTGTGGGCCCAAAACAAAATGCCGGATCTGGCTGTTGTCAACGGCGAAATCGAACCCGCGGTAAAAAAGGCCGTGGACATGCTCGGCGGGATGTCGCGGTTTGTGAAAAACGGCAGCCGGGTGGTGATCAAGCCCAACATGAGTTTTGCAAGCGGCCCGGAGCGGGCCTCCAACACCCATCCATTGGTGGTCAAAACCCTTGCGCTGCTCTGCCGCCAGGCCGGGGCCGGCCGGGTGCTGGTGTTAGACAACCCCCTGGCACCGGCTGAGCAGTGCATTGAAAACTCCGGTATTGGCGCGGCCTGCAGTGCCATTGAAAAAGACATGGCCCAGACGGTCACAGATCCGTCCCGGTTTAAGGAAGTGGAGATTTCCGGGGCCAAAAGCCTGAAAAAAACCGATGTCATGCGTGAAGTGCTAAACGCCGACGTCCTTATTGCCGCCCCCCAGGCCAAGTCCCATTCCGGGGCCGGGGTCAGCCTTTCCATGAAGGGCATGATGGGGCTGATTTCCAACCGGCGGGTCATGCACCGGCTGGATCTGCACGAATCCATAGTGGATCTGGCATCACTTCTGACCCCGGATCTGGTGGTGGTCGATGCCAGCCGGGTGCTGTCCTCGGGCGGGCCCGGCGGGCCGGGCACGGTGCTGACACCGAAGACGATTATTGCATCCGCGGACATGGTGGCCGCAGACGCCTATACGGTATCATCCTTTGAATGGTACGGCAGCCGCTATAATGCCGACCAGATCAAGCATATCCGAATGGCCCACCAGCGGGGCCTGGGGCGAATGGATATCGACAAGCTAAACATCGGCAGGGCCACAGTATAAAATGCATTTCCGCCGCGTGGCCCGGGCCCTGTGCCTGGTGATTTTCCTTGTTCTGGTGGCCGGGGCCGGCCGGCTGGCTGAATCCGATCTTTTCCTGCGCATGGATCCGGCTTTGACCGGTGCTGCGGCCCTGGCCATGCGGGCCTTGTCCTGGGCCTGGCTGCCCGCGCTGATCGTGCTGGCCTCGGCGATTTTGTTCGGCCGGATTTTCTGCGGGTACATCTGTCCCATGGGTACCACCATTGACGTGGCAGATAAGAGCTTTGCCCCGGACAGAAAACACCAGAGCCCTGCATATGCCCCCTCAAAACGGCTGAAGTATTATATGCTGGCGTTTATGGCCGGATCCGCGCTTCTGGGCGTCACCTTTGTCTACTGGGCCGCGCCCCTGTCTTTGATCACCCGGTTTTATGCCCTGGTGATCTACCCGGTGATCTATATGATAGCCGATCAGGCGGTGACCGCTTTTTATCCTGCGGCCAGCCGCCTGGACTGGCGCTTTCTGATGTTTCTGGAAATGGATCCCCCCCGGTTTGCCACGGCAATTTTCGTGCTTTTGTTTTTTGCCGCCGTATTTGCCGCAGCCAAAATCTCGCCCCGGTTCTGGTGCCGGTATTTGTGTCCGTCCGGGGCCATGCTGGCCCTGGCGGCAAAAAAGCCTGTCATCCGGCGGCAGGTCAGCGACGATTGCAACCATTGCGGCAAGTGCGTACGCAACTGTCCCATGGCAGCAATCGATCCGGAATCTCCTGAAAAAACCCGCCACGAAGAATGCATTGTCTGCCGGCAGTGCAAAGAAATCTGTCCGGAAAAAGCTGTGGCGTTTTCCGCCAGCGGTAAAAAAAATCCCCAAGAATCCGATTCCATAATCCCGGGCCGGCGGCAAGTGCTGCTATCCGGACTGGCTGGTGCGGGCACGGCAGCCGTGGCCTTAACCGGCTTAAACGTGGTGGCCCGGGACCTGTCTGAAAAAGGCACGGTGCGGCCCACCCGCATGATCCGGCCGCCCGGGGCCCTGCCGGAACCCGGTTTTCTGGAAGCCTGCGTGCGCTGCGGCCAGTGCATGGCCGCATGCCCCACCAACACGCTGCAGCCGGTCTGGTTTGACGCCGGGCTACTGGGCCTTTTTTCCCCGGCGGTCACACCCAGAAGAAAATACTGTGATCCCCAATGCACGGCCTGCGGAAATGCCTGCCCCACCGGCGCCATTCAAAAGATCGCACCTGCCGAGCGCACCTGGGCCAAGATCGGCACGGCCGTGATTTACCGGCAGCAGTGCCTGGCATGGGAATACAAAAAAAGCTGCATGGTCTGTGACGAGGTCTGTCCCTATGATGCCCTTGAATTTGAAAAGCGCCCGGACCTGCCCTACCCGGTGCCCCATGTGATAGAAGAGCGGTGTGCGGGCTGCGGCCATTGCGAGCATGCCTGCCCGGTGTACAATCAGGCCGCCATTGTGGTCACCCCCATGGACGCGCTCCGGCTTGCGCCCGGTGAATCCTTTGAATACGCGGCCAAGAGCCGGGGTTTTAAACTGAAGGTGAAACCCCAAGACCAAAAGCCAACTTCAGCCCAACCCGCCTATCCCGGTGCGGCCATCCCGGACGGCCCGGCCCGGCAGACCCCGGGCATGGCTCCGGGATTTGACGAAGGCGGATAAAAATAGTAAAAAAATATTTTTTCACCCCAAAGCTGCACGTCAAACAAAAGACATATAAAATCATGACAGAACAAGACCAGCAGGAACAAAATCCGGAAAAAAGCGCCATTGAAAAGGCGGGCGAGGATCTTTTCAACTTTGCCGTGGACCGCGAAGACATCCGGGAACTCATGGCCCAGCTGCCCGAAAATGCGGAAGTCAATGCCACAACTGTGGAGTATGAACTGCCCCTGCTCAAAATCATCACCGTGGGATGGGCGGCGCCCTATCTTATGGAAAACAGCCGGCACAAGCCCGAACTCATGGAAGTTTACTGGAATGCGGTGCGCGCCTTTTCCCAGAACCTCTCCGGCACGGCCGGACTGATGACCGGTCAGGACATCGATTATTTCGGGATGGTCAAGCAGCGGTTTCACACCTATCTTGCCGCCATGGACGCCAATCCCGACGCCGGGGATCCGGCTGCGGTCATCGGCCCGGAGTTTGCCGCAGCCTGCGGAAACAGAGATGACGTGTTCACCGTCCTGATCGGCTCGCGCATGTTTGTGGGCACGGTCAACTGTGTCCGGGAATATCTCAGGGCTTTTTCCATTATTTAACTACAATCGAGCCAGGCAAACTGATAGCCTTCCAGGGTAAGACCGTTTCCGTTGGAAATGGTTTTTCCCGTGATCCGGTCGGTGAAGCGGATGGCACTGGTCACGGCATTTAGCTGCTGCTGGGCGATTGACTGGGGGGTTTCCGAAAAATTGTTGACGATCAGCAGCTTCTGGTTTTCAAATTCGCGGATAAACCCGAACACATGGATATTGGCCGTATCAATGACCTCCATGTTGCCGTTTCGCAGGGCCGGCAACTGCTTGCGAAGGCGGATCAGTCCGGTCATCTCATTGAAAAACCGCCATTCCAGCACCTCGGCATCGGTTACGTCGCCTCTGGCCTCCCAGCGCTGCCGGGCCCGGTGGACCCA
>JAGTVF010000003.1 GCA_018224315.1 Desulfobacterales bacterium
AACCAACGCTTTGCCCCACGCCCGGAGCGCAAAAAAAATCAGCAGCGTACCGGGCCGGCAATTCCCGGTGCGCTGCTGAATCAGGGAGGTTGACAATTAAGGAGGACAACTTAACTGGTCAACGGCTTTTGTTAAAGCAATCTTTGTGCCATCATAAAAAAGTCAAAAATATTTAGCCGCCTCTCCCGCTTAAGGGCCCGGGCCTGCTGCTGCTTTTGTTACCGGCTGCGGGATTGTGCCTTTGACTATTGCAGCGAACGATGTATATTGTTGTAAAGTATATTCGTACCCCAATTCGCAATACACGGAAAAAGGAGGTTTTCATGGGCATTTTATCCTGGATTTTACTGGGATTAATCGTTGGCGTGATTGCAAAACTCATTATGCCCGGCAAAGATCCCGGGGGTTTTATTGTGACAATCCTGATCGGAATCGCAGGCGCTTTTGTGGGCGGATTTGTCGGGTCCTTTTTCGGTTTTGGCCCGGTTACCGGAATCAATATCGGAAGCATCCTGCTGGCCTTGGGCGGGGCAATTCTTTTATTGATTCTCTACCGGTTCATTCAAAAATAGTCCATGGCGGTACGCAGCACATCGATTCAAATCAAACCGCTGGAGCCAGGATGGGCACTTTTGACGCAACAAACCACCGGAATGAAAAACTGGCGGCGGTTTTCCGGGACAAACCGGAACTGGTGGCCGCCCTGCCCGAATGGATGCTGCCGCAAAATCACATAGCTGCCTATCAGCAGATGGGGGACCTGGCCATTGTTGAAATCGCAGGCCGCGACAGTGTGGCCGCCGCGATCTGTGCAGCCCAACAACACGGATACAAAAACCTTTTGCCGGTCTATGCCTACACCGGAACCGAGTACGGCCAATGGCAAAGCGTGCAGGAGGCTGTCGGACGCCTTTCCCGGCGCCTGCCGCAAGTCCGAATACATCCGCTGATCGTGATGGGTTCGCCTGAATTCTGGAAAGCATTAAACGGCCGTTTTATCAGCGAATGCGTGGAACGCTTCGGGAAATATTCCCCGTGTCCGGGCTGCCATTTGTACCTGCACAGCGTGCGCGTTCCTCTGGCCAGAAAACTGGGAAATGCCGACATTATCGCAGGGGAGCGGATCTCTCACAGCGGCGCCGTCAAGATCAACCAGGCAAAACCCGCCCTGGGTTTTTATGAAAATTTTCTGAAATCCTTTGAAGTCCGCTTAAACATGCCCCTGGCTGAAGTATCGGACGGTACAGAAATTGAAAAAATTCTGGAAATGCCCTGGCGACAGGGCAAAGAACAGCTTTTTTGCAGCCTTTCGGGAAATTACAAAAAATGCACGGGCGCCACAGGTGTGGACATTGAATCGGTTATGCACTATTTTCAAAAATTTGCCGGCCCGGTTGCCCGGAATGTTGTAACCGCCTATCTGGACCATCAGGTACCAGATCACCAGAAAATCGCCACCCAGGCCATGAGCCAATGCATGAATCAGAAATAACCAAATTCAAAAAACCGGCGGTGAAAATCGCCATGTGCAATTTCATGGAAAATCCCCGGGATCTTTCCGATTTTGCCCAAAAACACGGATTTGACGGAATTGACTGGTCATTTGACATGGCCGGCATACCCCAAAACCCCCGTGAAGAAAGCCTGTGGGCAAAACAAATCAAATCCCTGACCCCCCTGGAAATCCGTTATCACTGCCCGTTTGACAGGGTGGATATCGGCCATGAAGACCCCGGGCAGCAGCGGCGTGCCGCAGCCCTTTTCCGGAAAATCATCCGGATCGTCGCCAGGACAGGGGGCGGCTACCTGACCCTGCATGTGGGCCTGGGCCGGGATAGCACCCGGATTCTGTCATGGAACACCACCATTGAAAGCCTCAGGGATCTTGTCCATTATGCCGCGGATTTAAATGTGCATCTCTGCCTGGAAAACCTTGCGTGGGGATGGACGGCAAAGCCCAATTTGTTTGAAAAACTCATCCGGTACTCCGGCGCTGGCATCACCTTTGACATCGGCCATGCCCGGGCCTGTCCGGCCGTGCAGACCCAGCAGTACAACCCGGAGGATTTTTTGACCCCGCACAAAAACCGGATTTACAACGCCCATGTCTATCACGAGGAAATTGAGGGAAAGGGGCATATCCCGCCATCAGACATTGCCGACATTGCACAGCGCCTGGATCTTCTCATGGATGCGGGATGCACCTGGTGGACCCTTGAAATCAGGGAAGCCGAAGGGTTGATCCAAACCAGAAAAATCGTTGACCAATATCTGACCGGCCCGGGAGCAAAAAAACAAACAACTACGGCCGCTATTTAGTGCCCGGGACCCAACGGAGAATCAAAATATGAAAGTGATCCTGGTTCTGTTAGATGGTCTGGGTGACCGCACTTATGCCCGGCTGGGGCACAAAACCCCCCTGGCCGCAGCCCGCAGCCCCAACCTGGACAGGATTGCCGGCATGGGGGCAAACGGGACCTACCACGCCCTGGCCCCGGGGCACTGTTTGCCAAGCGAAATGGCCCATTTTCTGATGTTTGGCTACGACCTTGCGGATTTTCCCGGCCGGGGCCTGCTGGAGGCTGTTGGTGAAAAAGTGCCCTTTTCCGATTCCGACGTACTGGTGCTGGCCCATCTTTGCGGGGTCGGGACTGACAAAAACCAGAAGGCGTTTCTGGAACACGGCAGAGATGACATCCCCGGGGACCGGCATTTTTTAAACCGGTTTTACAAACAGATCAGCAAATATGAATACAAAAAAATCGACTTCCGCCTCCATCAAACCGGCCGCAATGACGCAATCCTGGTAATCCACGGGGATGTCAGCCCGGATATTTCAGATTCAGATCCCGTTCGGAGAAAAAGCCCCATTGCCAGGGTGATGCCCCTTGCCGGTACCAAAGAACCCGATCGGGCCGCAAAAACCGCCGATGCCCTCAACCATTACCTTGCCTGGTGCGCGGATCGGTTAAAAGCCCCGAAAGCAGATCCCGGCGCCCGGAAACCGGCGGTGGTCCCCAATTTCCTTGCGACACAGCGGGCTGGAAGAAGAAAGCCCATTGCCGGTTTTGAAGAAAAATGGGGGTTTTCCCCGGCCATGATCGCATCCGGGGGGGTCTACCAGGGACTGGCCATGGAACTGGGCTTTGACTTCAGCCGGGTGCAGGATTCGGCAGACCCCGGAAAGGACCTGGCAGAACGAATCCGGACTGCCATTGACGATCCGGACTACGACTTTATCCACGTGCACACCAAGGTCCCGGATCAGGTCTCGCACAGGCAGACCCCGGAGCGCAAGGCAGAAGTCATCTCCGAATTGGACAAGGGGTTTGCCGGGCTTTTGAATTTGCTGGAAACCGGAGAAAAAGACATCCTTGCCGTGGTTACAGCAGATCACAGCACCCCCAGCGATTCCGAGCTGATTCATTCAGGCGAAACCGTGCCCCTGGCCATGGCCGGCGGCGCCATCCGAAAAGACATGGTGTGCCGGTTTGACGAAATCGCCGCAGCAGCCGGCAGCCTTGGCCAATTGCGCGGCGCGGATCTTATGCACATGATCTTAAACAGCACGGACCGGGCCATGCTCCAGGGTCTCTGCCTGGGTGCACACAAGCGCGCCTACCGGTCTGAGAACTACCCGGCGTTTACCATGGACAAACAAAAAGGAAGCAGACAACTTTCATGAACACGGCCAAAATATTTTTTCTGATACGGATAAAGCCCTGCAAATGGCTCTTTTTTGCCACACTGGCATTCATGACAGCCCTTGCCGCCCCTGTGCACGCTGACACCCATGAACCAAAACCCCTGTGGGAACTTGGCATCGGTGTTGCCCCGTTGACCATGCCCGCCTACCGTGGCTCGGAAAACCAGGAATTCTATCTGGTGCCCATGCCCTATGTGATCTTCCGGGGCGATTTTCTGAAAGTGGACCGGGAGGGCATCCGTGGACTCTTATATGATACGCCGAAACTCCGGGTGGATATAAGCGCAGACGGGGCCATACCGGCTTCCAGCGACAAGGGCGATGCCCGCGAAAACATGCCGGACTTAGATCCGGTGGGGGAAATCGGCCCGTCTGTCAATTACCTGCTTTACGAAGACAACCGCACCCGGCTGCGCTTCCGCCTGCCCGTGCGGGCGGTCTTTGCCTCGGATTTTACTTTCATCGATCATGAGGGCTGGAAAGCCCATCCCCAGCTCAACCTGGATTTCATGAACATGGCCGGGGACTGGGATTTCGGGGCCACCCTGGGCCCGATCTTTGCCGACCGGCGCTATCACGCCTATTATTATGAAGTCAAACCCGAATACGCCACAGAAAGCCGGCCGGCCTGGGAGGCCGAAGGCGGCTACAGCGGCTCTTCTTTGCTGCTTTCTGCCAGCCGGCGATTTGAAAACATTTGGGTGGGCATGTTTCTGCGATACGACAACCTGGCCGGTGCCGTGTTTGAAGACAGCCCCCTGGTAGAAACCCGCCACAGCTTCATGGCAGGCTGCGGCGTGGCATGGGTGCTGGGCCGCTCGGAACGAAGTGTTTCCGCAAAACAATAAAGGCCGCTGGCCCACATCCAAACATGGCCCCCTGAAAACTTTACAAATCCGCCAACCGGTGTTAATTTAATGAACCAGGAGCATACAGGCCTTTAGCAGGCTGGCCGCCTTGAAACTTTCAATTGCAAACCCGGGGAGTTCGGCTGATGGAATACATCAAGATTCGATTCACCAATGATTTTGACGAATCCAATTTCCAAAAAAACATTTCAGACCTGTTTCAATCCATGAGCCCGATGTTTTCCTTTTCCTCCCAGGCCACCTGGAAACCTCAGCTCGATATCTACGAAACAGCGGAAAAAATCTACATCACAGCCGAGGTGCCCGGTGTGGACAAGGAAGACCTGGAACTGGAGGTTAATCCCAGGGCCATCCGGATTTCCGGCCGGCGGCAGGGCGCCCCGACCGCGCCAAACGGCAGATACCGCCTGGCCGAGATCCAGTACGGCCCGTTTGAGCGAATTCTCTACCTGAAGGCCCCTGTGGATACGGAAAACATCACCGCCAAACACAAAAACGGATTTCTCTACATCGAGGTCTCCAAGCTGCCGTCCCAGAAACGGCAAACCATTCCGATCAGCTCTGACTAGACTGAATCATTGCATCCCTTTCACACGGACAGATCCGGAGGCAAATAAATGGCACAAAGCCCGCAGCAACAAACCCCGAATCTTGACAATATACCCGAGCAGCTGCCGATTCTCCCGCTGTTTAACGTGGTGCTGTTTCCCAAGATGGTCCTGCCGTTGATTGTCATGCAGCAGGAATCCATCCAGCTCATTGACGAAGCCATGTCCCAGGACCGGCTGGTGGGGGCGGTGGCCTCCCGGCACACGGACCCGAAAAACGAATATAGCGCAGAGGACCTCTACGAAGTGGGCTGCAGCGCCGTGATCCTGAAAATGGCCAAGGCAGAAGACAATCGCGCCCAGATTCTGCTCCAGGGCATCGGCCGGTTTAATGTCAAAGAATATCTGGAAACCCAGCCCTATCTCAGGGCCCAGGTGGAGCACGTCCATCTCAAAGAAACCCGGGACAAGGAAACCGAGGCCATGATGTCCAACCTGGTTTCCCAGTACCAGCAGGTGGTACAGCTATCCTCGGCCCTGCCCGACGAAATGGGCTCCATGGCCAAGTCCCTGGAGGAACCCGGCACGCTGGCCGACATGATCACCTCCACCATAGACTCCGGGGTCCAGGAAAAGCAGGAAGTGCTCGAACTCTATGACATCAAACCCCGGCTGCGCAAGGTCACCCAGCTGGTGAGCTACCAGTTTGAAATCCTGGAAATCGGCAACAAAATCCAGTCCCAGGTCAAGGGCGACATGGAAAAGCAGCAGCGGGAGTACTACCTGCGCCAGCAGCTCAAGGCCATCCAGCAGGAACTCGGGGAAATCGATGAGTCCGGCAGCGAGGTGGAGGAATACC
>JAGTVF010000004.1 GCA_018224315.1 Desulfobacterales bacterium
CCAGCGATTGACCATTCCCCAGTACGGCCGGTCCGACAGCCTCAATGTCAGTGTGGCCGCCTCCATCGTTCTGTACGAATATGTCCGCCAGATCCGTGTCAGATCAGAAACTTAGCGGCATCAAATACCTGTTCACCGGTCTTTACCGGAGCGTAGAAATCACATAGTCAGCTGAAATCACAATCAAAAAAAACGTATGGGGCAGAAAGTCGCCCCTGCTGATACCTCCCCCTTATTATCCAGGCCCAACTTTATGGTCTGTGTCTGTTATAAGCTTTTTTGCAGCATCTGCATTCTTTCCGGCGGAGAGGCACCCAGTTCAGCATGCAATATCGCTTTGCATTGTCGGTAGATACCAAGGGCCTCTGTTTTTCTACCCATGCCTATATAGGTCTGCATGAGTCTTGGGTATAAGGATTCCAGCAAGGGGTCAATTTCAAGGGCCTGTCTGCAACAGTGAATGGATTTTTGCCATTGGCCCTGATGCTCCAGAATATCAGCAATTTTCTGGATGGCGCACAAGAATTTTGATCTCAATTTTTCACGTTCCGAGATCACCCATGAAGACTGTTCTTCAGGAAGAAATGGACCACGATACAGCAAAAGAAGTTCATTTAACAATTGCAAAGCAGTTTCCACACAATCGTGTTCCTCAATGTCCTTATCAACTCTGGAACAGCAGGATGCAAAGGCACGGGTGTCTGTCCAGACAATAAACGCATCAAGCGCAAGGCTCCCCTGTTTGTGAGCAATGGCATCTTTTCTCTCAAGTATTTTTCTGAGACGGTGCAGAGTGACTTTAAAGGCATTATAAGCAGCGTCACCGTCGCTGTCCGGCCAGAGGGCATCCAGAAGGGCATGTTCCGGAACATTTTTCCCGCCTTTGGCCAGCATATATTTGATCATTGTCAGAGGTTTTTGCTGGACTTTTCGACCAAACTGCAGGGCGCCTTCCCCCAGATGTATTTCAAACCTCCCAAACGTTGAAATCCTTATGGGCCACGGCCAGTTCGGGATGTTCAACGGAGGGATTTCAGGGATAAGATTATGATCTCTGATGAGTGTACGCACATATTTTACTTCAATGTCGTTTTTAAGGGCATGGGCACACAAACGGGCCATCTCTTTGGGAATCCAGCTGAAGCCATATCGGTAATCCCATTTCATGCCCAAGTACAAGGCTTTTCTCAGCGTTTTTTCGGCCATGGCTTGCTCCTTTTTGTCCAGTAAAAAAGTGGTCAAAGTGAGAAGTGCCATAAATTTGTCCTGGACCGCGCCAAAACGGCTGCAGAAACGAAAAGACTTTTTCAGATATGTTTCTGCGATTTTTTTTTCACCTATGGCATAGAACATTTTTGCCATCAGCAGATGGCCGCTTGTCAGCATCATCCTGGTTCCGCTCTGTGTCGCTTTTTCAAAAAATGCCAGCGCATGATACCTGCAATCTGTGATATTTTCCATTAAAAGGTGCAGCCAGAAAAACGCATAATGATACAAGCTCTGATTCCAGAGCCCCTCTTGACTTAGATTTGGTGTCACTTCTTCCAAAAGTTTCTTTGCTGTATCGTATCTGCCAAGGCCCATGGCACAAAGGGCGCCATGGGCCCGTAGCCCTAAGGACAAAAGGCAAATACCGGTCTCTTTTTCCACTTTCAAGGCCTGGCGGGCAGCATTCAATCCCTTCTGAAAATCTGCACTGAGCCATGCATGAAAGGTTTTTAAATCCAGCAAAGTAATATATGGCAGGGGTGCTGCCTTTTTATGGGTCACTCCTTCGAAGATCTTGATAAGGTGCTCAGCGGCACAGAGATCGCCCTGTATCATTCTCAAAAAAATAAGCGAAGAAAAAATCTGAAGTGCGAGGTTCACATCCTTTGTCCCATGAAGCACCTGCCACGCCCGGTCACTCCATTTTTTTGTGTCAGCTGGATCATTGCCGCCCAGGAGCTGGGCAAGTAGCATGGAAGCCGTGAGTTTCTGGATCACTTCAGGCGGACCGGCCATCCCGAAACGCGCTTCCAGAATCCGGCATTTTTCAAAATACCGGTCAAATTCCCTGAAAGTATTGAACTGAAATGAGATGGCATCCAGGATGCCGGACAAGGCCATAAAGCATCCTTCAGGCTCTGCTCGTGCTTCAAATATGTCGAGCGCTTTTTGAAGGAACATTTTTGCCTGGTCAGGGGCAGTTGGAATTTTGCATGCGCCTTTCCAGAAAATAAGCCATGGTTTTGTTATCAAAATCTCATGGGGAAACGTGTCAATCCATGCCTCGATTGTCTGAACACGTCCTTGGGACAGCAGCATGGGTGCCTTGTCAAGAATCAGATCCATGGCCTTCATAAAGTGCTGTGACCGGATATATAAAGTGATGGCATCTTCTGATTTCCCTTCTTCTGCAAGAATGGATGCTGTTTGTACCAATAGTTCATCGTGTTCGGACAAGGAGAAAAACAAGGGGGCCTTTTTTTGAAGAAACTCCTGGAACAAAGGATGAAAATGGTATTCAGGGGGATTGTTCATGGAGACGAAGGTAAACCCGTTTCTTTTGATCAGGTTCTCAAGCACACGGCATGCCAGCGTCCCTCCCAGCGTCTGGGCAGCATTCTGGGAAATCCGGGTAAGATAAGATAACTTTACAAGAATGGTCTGGATTTCAGGTTCAAGAAGGTCAAAAATGGTTGTACCCAGATAATCAAATATTTCTTCCGGGGTCTGTTGAACAGGCAGGCGTGGTTCCATATCACCATTTGTTTCTTTTTTCAGCAAAACCAGCAGCACGCCGGCAATCCATCCATCTGTTTTTTGATGCAGATCGGAAATGACGGTATTCGGATAGGTGGTGCCTGTGATACAGTGGATAACCTCTTTGACCTCCTTTTTTTGAAAACGCAAATGATGCCAGTTCATCACACGCAGGGACCGGTTGGCTCTTGCACGGGCAAATGCACCAGGCGGTTCTGTCCGGCTGCAGATGATGATGCTGATTTTACCCTGCAGTACCTCTATGGCGTTGCACAGCACTTGATGGAGCTGGGCTTCTTCTTCTCCTGCTGCCTGATAGTTGTCCAGAACAAGGGCAAGGGGACGGGGTACATGCTGTGAAAAAAGGGTGAAAAACCGATTTGTGAAAATGGAAGTTTTTGGAAAGAACTCCTGGGTAAAAAATGGAAGCGAAGAAACGGTATCAGATGATATTTTTTTCCATGCCTGGCCCATATAATAAAAAAAAGAGGCAATATCCGTATCTGTCTGGTCAACATCATACCAGATGTCGGGAATGCCCGCTGTATCGAGAAAACTGTTGACAAGCGTGGTTTTGCCTGATCCTGCCGGTCCGCCGATCCATAAAGCGCAGGTTCCCACAGATTGTTCCAGAATGGCAAACAGACGGGTTCTGGGGCAGATCGGTGGTAATCGGGGACGTGAGAGTTTCACCGGAAAGGTTTCTTTTTGCAGACCCGGTCTGGTATCCATTGGATGTTCCATATGGTTTTTGCATCTGATATGCCCAGGTTAGGAGATTCTGGTGCAGAAAACAAAGAACATGGTGCAGAAATTTACCCGGCGGCTGATATATATTGTATAATCTAAAAGCTTATGGCGTGCCCTTTGCCTGCACGCATAATTGAATTTATTCTATACTTCTCACAGATCCGGTGTCAATGTATTTTTTTCAGGGGCAGCCGGCACAGGGCAATTTTCCATAAGGGCCTGATTTTTCTGCCTGGAATGAAATACCTGTTCATCAGAGATCCTGGTGCAGGAGGTGCGCATGTATGAGACGAATCCTCATAAAGCCTGTAGAATATGGGGAAAGGTGATGCATAACATTGCGGACAGACAAAATGACGAACCTCAACTTCATGATATCTGGCAATAAAGCTTTTCCAGGTTTTTTTGTCATTTTCTACTATATGGCAGTGGGCCCACTTTTCCATTTTTCATTCCTTGAATCATCGTAATCAACATCAACGGCGTTGCCGTTTTTCAAACCGGAATAAAGCGCGCCAATCACCCGAGACATCGGCAACTGCCCGGAAATCATGACGTTCACCTTTCAGCGGAGGAAGTCGTAATCCCGGCAAATCCATATCTTCAGGCCCCTCACCGGCATTGACAAACCGCTCCCGATCCCGGTATAAACAACAAAAATGATAATTACCTGGCTGGAGAAACGCCATGCAGACCCGGAAA
>JAGTVF010000005.1 GCA_018224315.1 Desulfobacterales bacterium
AGTACCGCTTCAGGCCGGGGCGGGCATCCCGGGATATAAACATCCACGGGCAGAATCTGGTTGACCCCCTGGACCACCGAGTAAACATCATACATCCCGCCGGTATTGGCGCATGATCCCATGGATATCACCCACCTGGGCTCGGCCATCTGCTCATAGAGGCGCAGCACCACCGGCGCCACTTTTTTAAACACCGTTCCGGAAACAATGAGCAAATCGGCCTGTCTTGGCGACAGGCGCAGCACCTCGGCGCCGAAACGGGCAATATCGTATCTTGGGGTCCATGCTGTGATCTCTTCGACAAAACAGCACGACAGCCCGAAATACATGGGCCAGAGACTCGTTGCACGGGCCCAGTTAAGGACACTGTCCAGAGCGCGGCTTACCTGGGTTTGGCTTTTTTGTCCTTTCTGCCGTTTAATGCCAGACCTCCCTTGAACCATATGTAGACCAGGCCCATGAGCAAAACCAAAATAAAAAAGGTCATCTGCACCATGGCCTTTGCCCCGAGGGCCTCGACAGCCACGGCCCAGGAAAAAACAAATGCGCCTTCCACGTCAAAAATCAAAAAAAACACCGCCACCAGAAAAAACGGTACCGGATAGCGAAGCGGCGCTGCACCGGTTGGAATGATCCCGCTTTCATACGGACGGAGCTTGTTTTCATTGACGCGTTTTTCTCCAAGAAAGCCGGTGAGGATCATCAGCACTGCCACCATCAGAAAAACAGCAAAAATAAACGCCAGAAAGCTGACCACTCCGGGTGTCCAGGAAGAAAGCGCGTATGTATGATCCACAGGATCCATTGATTCTCCGGCAATTGCCGCACATCATCAGCGGGTGGATCCCCCGGTGCAGCGGCTGATGCATATTCTTGCAATTTTAACCTGATCCATTAAAATAATCATATACAACATTTCATGCCAATATCTCTGCCAGGCCCGTGGCCCTTGCCGCCCGGGCCCAATCAGGCGGGACAGCGGCGGCCCGGCCCTTATTTTGCCGCAGCATCGCTGCTCTTTCTTGCCAATCCCCAAGGGATTTGTTAGGCAGTAGACATGAACCCATCCAATGACGTAAACCGCATTGTTCTGGCCTCTGCATCGCCCCGGCGCAGGCGGCTGCTGGAGCAGGCACAGATCGGATTCCGCGTTGTGCCCAGCAGAATTGATGAAGAGGCCATCAGCGGGCCGGACCCGGAAAGCCATGCACAGATCCTGGCAGAGGCCAAGGCAGAGGCGGTTGCCCGACAGTATCCCGACGCCTGGGTGATCGGGGCGGACTCCATTGTGGTTATCGATGACATGATCCTAAACAAGCCGGAATCAGCCGCCGGGGCCGGGCAGATGCTGAGGCGCCTGAGGGGGCGCACCCACAGGGTGATCACCGGCTACAGCATCTGGTGTGAAAGCCGGGGGCATTGCCACACCAATGCCTGCATCACCGAGGTGACATTCAAGGATTTGACAGCAGATGAAATCAACTGGTACCTGGAGACCCCGGAACCCTGGGACAAGGCCGGAGCCTATGCCATCCAGGGCATTGCCGCGTTTATGGTCAAAAGCGTACACGGATCCTATACAAACGTGGTGGGCTTGCCCGTGTGCGAAGTGGTACAGCACCTCACGGACCACGGGGCCATCACGCGCAGGCCTGAGCCAAACCACGGCACAGCCCTGGCGGATGCCGGGACAGGGCATAGATGACAAATGAATGTGATCGCCGACAATATCGAACAAATCCGGGAACGCATCAAAAAAGCCGCCCTGGACCGCGGCCGCAGCCCGGAAAATGTCCGCCTGGTGGCTGTTACCAAGACCGTTTCGCCCGAACAAATCAGAAAAGCCGCTGAAGCCGGCCTTGACTGTTTCGGGGAAAACTACATCCAGGAAGCGGACAAAAAAATCAAAGCCCTGGCAGACATCGGGGTCAGCTGGCATTTTATCGGGCACCTGCAGTCCAACAAGGCCAAATACGCAGTGCGCCTGTTTGACCTGATCCACTCGGTGGACAGCCTCAAGCTGGCCAAAGAACTCAACCGGCAGGCCTCCGGGCACGGAAAAATCCAGAAAATATTGATCCAGGTCAACCTGGCCGGCGAGCAGACCAAGTCCGGGGCCGGAAAACAGGCGGCAGTCGAACTGATCAGCGATATTGCCCGACTGGAAAACCTCTCTGTGCAGGGCTTGATGACCCTGCCGCCGTTTTTTGACGCCCCGGAAACGGTCCGGCCCTATTTCCGGCAGCTGGCGGATTTAAGAGATGAAATTGCGGCCAAAAACATTGCCAACGTGAAAATGGCGGAACTTTCCATGGGCATGACCGGCGATTTTGAAACCGCCATTGAAGAAGGCGCCACCCTGGTGCGCATCGGTACGGCCATTTTCGGAGAGCGCTCATGAAACTGTTGCTCCATATCTGCTGTGCGCCCTGCGCCATCTATCCCCTTGACTGCCTGCGGCAAAAAGGCCTGGAGGTCATGGGATTTTTTTACAGAAACAACATTCACCCGTTTACCGAATGCATGAAGCGCGAAGACACCCTCAAATCCTATGCCGAGCAGACCGGCCTGCGGATGATATACCAGGAAGGCTATGACATCGAAGGTTTTTTGCAAAGCGTGGTGTTCAGGGAAGCCGACAGGTGCCGGTTCTGCTACCATGACCGGCTTATGACCACAGCCAAACTGGCCCGCAGAGGGAAATTCGACTATTTCTCCTCCACCCTGCTGTACAGCAAATTCCAGAACCATGACACCATCGCAGAGATTGGCCGGGCCGTTGGCAAGTCCGCAGGTGTGCCGTTTTACTACGAGGATTTCAGAGCCGGATGGAAAACCGGAGTGGAGGCCTCAAAGCAGATGGGCATGTACCGCCAATCCTATTGCGGCTGCATTTACAGCGAAAAACAGCGCTTCTATACCGGGGCGGCCAAAAACCGGCAGGACAATAGCTGATGTTTGGCAATTTTCTCTACTTTATCATCGCGCTTCTGATTTACACCACCTACCCGCCCCCGGCACAGCCGCAGATGCCGTTTTCCCAGGCATTTGGGTTTTTTGCCGCCATTTCCCTGCTGTTTGCCGCCTTAACGCGCATTTTGTTCAAAAAACTCGAAGACCGCATTGAACAAGGCGGCCCCGGCGATTTCCACCAGGCCTTTGAATCCCTGGTCGTGCGCCAGTGCATCATTGCCATCGGGCTGTTTGCGGTCAATATTTATGCCCTGGAATTAAGCGGATACCTGCAGCAGATCCCGGTTGTCCAAAGCATGCCCACCCTGGGCGCAGTCCTGTTTCTGGGCATCTTTCTGGGATATCTGTGCATTGTCTGGGCATCGGCCCACAAGGCCCACGAACAGCTTTACCAGACCGGCATCACCCGGCGCCGCTACGTGGTATCCCATATTTCTTTTTCCATCCCGGTGCTGCTGCCCTGGTTTTTTCTCTCCCTGGCCGCGGACCTGATTTATGTGCTGCCTTTTGATGCGCCCCGGGCATTTTTGAATTCCACCACCGGCCAGATCCTTTACTTTTTGTTTTTCCTTTTTGTGATTGCCGTGTTCGGCCCGGCGCTGATCCAGTATTTCTGGGGATGCAAGCCCCTGGCCCCGGGAAATGCGCGCACCCGGATCGAGGATCTGTGCCGCCGGGCCGAGGTTTCCTACCGGGAAATCATGCAATGGCCCTTGTTTGGCGGCGGGATGATCACCGCCGGAGTCATGGGCCTGGTCTCGCGATTCCGCTATATCCTGGTAACCCCGGGGCTGCTGCGCTATCTGGCCCCGGTGGAAATCGAGGCGGTGGTGGCCCATGAAATCGGCCATGTCAAACACCGGCACCTGTATTTCTACCTGATTTTTCTGGCCGGATACATGGTGATCTCGTTTGCGGCCCTGGATTTTATCGTCTTTGGGGCTGTGTATCTGCAGACGGTTTTCGGGGCGGTCCGTGCCGGGGGACAAACATTTGTGTCTGTGGTGTTCAGCCTGGCCATGATTGGGACTTTTTTTGTTTATTTCCGTTTCGGGTTCGGCTATTTCATGCGCAATTTCGAGCGTCAGGCCGATATTTCCGTCTACCGGCTCATGGATTCGGCCGTGCCGCTGATCACCACGTTTCACAAGATCGCGGCCTCCAGCGGCCAGTCGCCGGACCGGCCCAACTGGCATCATTTCAGCATATCTGACCGCATCCATTACCTTCGCAAATGCGAGGCCGATCCGGCCTGGATACGGCGCCATCACAGAAAGGTGCGCGTGAGCATGGCTGTTTACCTGGTGCTCATCCTTGGACTGGCCTCAGTGGGCTACAGCCTGCATTTCGGCACAGCCGGTGAGAAAATCTCCGGAAAAATGGCCGAGCAGATCCTCACCCGCCAGGTCGGCCAGCAGCCCCGCGATCCGGAAATGCACGTGATGCTCGGGGATCTGTATTTCAGCAGAAACGATTTGCAGCAGGCAGAAGCCGCCTATCAAAAGGCCCTGGAGCTGGATTCCGGCAATGTGGCGGCATTAAACAATCTTGCCTGGCTATATGCCACCTCAGACCCGGACACCGGAATGTTTCAGCCGCAGCAGGCCCTGGAGCTGGCAAAAAAAGCCGCAGACCGGTCTTCCAAAGCCCATGTGACAGACACCCTGGCAGAGGCCCATTTTGTCAACGGCCATTATGAAAAGGCTGTTGAAACCGCCAAAAAGGCCCTGTCTGCTGCAACAGCCCGGCAGGATTATTACCGCGATCAGCTCCGGCGCTTTGAGCAGACCGCAGACGAAAATCGCAGATCCCGGTGACAGGAAAAAATGAAACCCAACCCGCCACCCGAAAAACCGCTTTTGGAAGTGCGACAGGATGAGGAAAACACCCTGAACGTGATCCTGCAGGGCCCGGCCGATATCTCCACAGCGCCGGCCCTGA
>JAGTVF010000006.1 GCA_018224315.1 Desulfobacterales bacterium
GCAGGCCACGGGCTGGTATAAGGAAATCATCGGTGCCGGGCTTGCCCTTCTGCTTTTGATCCTGCTCATTGACATCATCCGGCGCCGCAAAAAAGCTGAAAAACGGCCTGCCGGACAAACCCGGACGGATCCGGCCCAAACCGAAGAAACCATGTCCGGTCAACCAGCGGACTCCCATGAAATACCCGAACCCGGGCCCGAACAAAAGATGGAAAAACCCGGTCCGGCCAGGGCCGAAACACCCAAGGTCCCGGCGGCCGAACCGGTCGCCCCGGAGCCGGCAAAGCTGATGGGCCGGCTGAAAGCCGGCCTTGACAAAACCCGAAAATCCCTTGCCGGCCGGCTGGAACAGGCCTTTGCCGATAAAAGCGTTCTGGACCGGCAAAACATGGAGGAAATCGAAGAAGCCCTGATTACCGCGGATGTGGGCATGGATACAACAATGAAACTTATTGGCCGAATCGAGGCCAATGCCGCCCGGATCTCCGGCCCCGAGCAGCTCCGGACCTTTTTAAAACAGGAAATGCAAAAGATCTTTAAAAGCATTCCGCCGCCGGCGCCGGCCGCAGAAACGCCCCATGTGGTCATGGTAGTGGGGGTCAACGGCGTGGGCAAAACCACTACCATCGGCAAGCTGGCCTTTCAATACCGCTGCCAGGGAGCCGACGTGCTCATCGGCGCGGCAGACACGTTCCGGGCTGCGGCTGTTGAGCAGCTCACCATCTGGGCCCAAAGGGCCGATGCGGCCATCGTGGCCCACCGGGAAAACGCAGACCCTGCTGCTGTGGCCTTTGACACGGTGGAAGCCGGCATTTCCAGGGGCATTGACCGGGTAATCATTGACACCGCCGGCCGGCTGCACACCAAGGTCAACCTCATGGAGCAATTAAAAAAGATCAAGCGCAGCATCGGCAAGAAACTGCCCGGCGCCCCCCATGAAGTACTTCTGGTCCTGGATGCCACCACCGGCCAAAACGCCCTGGCCCAGGCAAAAATGTTTCATGAAGGCATCGGGGTTACGGGCTTGATTCTCACCAAGCTCGACGGCACGGCACGGGGCGGCATCGTGGTGGGCATCTGTGATGCCATGAAGCTTCCGATTCACTACATCGGGGTGGGAGAAGCCATGGAAGACCTGCAGCCCTTTGATTCCAAAGCCTTTATTGACGCGCTTTTCTAGAAGGACAAATTGCTTTTCCGGCATTGCTCATCCAGGGCGCGCGCATGGTGGGCAGATACATTTTCGGCAAAGAGCGCAGTAGGATGAAACATGAATCCGGACTTTGACGGCTTTCCAAATACAGTACAGATAAGGGCTGCCGGCAAAAATTTTTTGAAAAAATTTATGAAAACCGCATTTTATGTATTGACAAGTAAAAAAACCTCTTTTAAGTTATCATAAAATCAGGGCTTTTTGATAAACCGCAACAAAAGAGGGAGGGAAAGTCATGACAAAAGCAGAACTGGTTGAAAAGATGGCAAAGGATGCGGGCATCTCCAAGGTGGCCGCCACCGCAGCACTCAATTCCTTCATGGACGGCGTATCCAAGTCATTGAAGAAAAAAGACGGGAAAGTCACTTTGGTGGGCTTTGGCACATTCCAGAAAGTCCGGCGCAAGGCCAGAACCGGCAGAAATCCCCAGACCGGTGCTCCCATCAAGATCAAAGCCCGCAACGTGGTCAAGTTCAAACCCGGCAAGCAGCTTCGGGAAACGGTTTAGTTTCCGCAGCCACAAAACTTTTTTCCGGTCTTAAAAGGGCGGTATCCCGGGTTGTGGGAACCGCCTTTTTATATTGGCCCTAATGGGTATAACGGATGGTGAAATCCGAATGCTCGCCGGCATAGGGCTTTTCCACCACTTCCACATCTGTCACCGAGGCTGCAGGCGGGCCTTGGCGGCACCAGTTGAGCATATTGTCCACATTTTCGGCCTCTCCTTCAAAAACGGCCTCCACCGTGCCATCGGCCCGGTTTCTCACCCAGCCGTTGACCTTGTGCTCCTCTGCGGCCCGGGCGGTTTCCATCCTGTAGCAAACCCCCTGAACCTTGCCCTTTATCACCGCACGCACAGCCTTTTTTTCTGCCATATCCGCAATGCACTCCTTTCCTGAACGCTATTTCCTTCATATCAAACATAATTCATCTTCGTGACCCGTTCAACCCCGGGTGCGGCGCCATATTCTGTGCCGAAATGGTCTGCATAAACAGCGGTCAATTTATCCGGCGTCCTGAATCAATGCCTGAAATTGCGCCTCGTCAAGGACGGTGACGCCCAGTTGCCGGGCTTTTTCCAGCTTGGAGCCGGAAGCGTTGCCAGCCACTACAAAATCGGTTTTGCTGCTCACCGAGCCTGAAACCCGGCCGCCGGCTGATTCGATTCTTTCCCTGGCCTGATTGCGGGTCATGGCAGACAAGGTGCCGGTGAGCACAAAGGTTTTGCCTTCAAGGGGACGCTCTGCGGTTTTGCCGGCATCGGGTTTTTCAGGCACAATCTCAACGCCCAGTTCCCGTAGGGTCCGAATGATCTCAAGATTTTCCTCCCGGCTGAAAAACTCGGTGATGCTGGCAGCCGCCACCGGTCCGAGACCGTCGATGGCCTCCAGTTCAAGGGTGTCGGCAGAGGCCAGCTCTTCGATGTTTTCATAACGGGCCGCCAGCAGCCTGGCCCCGTATTCGCCCACATGCCGGATGCCCAGGGCGTAGACAAACCGTGAAAATGCAATCCGCCGGCTCTGGGAGATGGCATTTACCAAATTTTGGGCGGACTTTGGGCCCATGCGGTCAAGGGACTCCAGGATTTGGACATTGAGGCGGAAAATATCGGCAATGGATTCAATTAACTGCCGGTCCACAAGCTGGTCAATGAGTTTTTTGCCCAGCCCGTCAATATCAAAAGCCCCCTTGGCGGCAAAATGCCGGATATTGCCCTTGAGCTGAGCCGGGCAGTTGCGGTTAATGCACCGGGTGGCCGCCTCGTCTTCAAGCCGGACAGCCCTGGCACCGCATACCGGGCAAAAATCCGGCATTTCAAATGGTTTTTCTTCCCCTGTACGCCACGAATCAATCACCTTGACGATTTCCGGAATCACGTCGCCTGCGCGCTGCACCAGGACACGATCCCCGATGTGCACATCCTTTTTGGCCACCTCGTCTTCGTTGTGAAGGGTTGCCCGACTTACAGTCACCCCGCCGATACTCACCGGATCGAGCACAGCCACCGGTGTCAGGGCCCCGGTGCGACCCACCTGGACGATGATATCGGCTACCCGGGTCTGTTCCTGCAGGGCGGCAAATTTGATGGCCACAGCCCACCTCGGACTCCGGGAAGTGGTGCCCAGCTGCTGCTGGAGTGCATAGGAATCTACCTTGACCACCAGACCATCGATCTCATAGGACAGATCCGCGCGCATGGTGTCAAGCTCGTGGAAAAACCCAACAGCCTGGTCTGCATCAAGGTTGCAGCGCACCAATGGATTGATTGGAAAACCCAGTTTTTCAAGAAGCTCCAGGGCCTGACAGTGGCCGGTCAATTCCGGGCCCTGCACCCGGCCAATGCCGTAGACAAATATCTTCAGGGGTCGTTTGGCGGTAACCTTTGAATCCAGCTGGCGCAGGGACCCGGCAGAAGCGTTTCTGGGGTTGGCAAACAGGGAAAGATCGTTTTCCAGGCGCCACTGGTTAAGGTTTTTGAAATCAGGGGTTTCCATGTAAACCTCCCCGCGGACTTCCAGCAGGGATGGCGCAAACACCCCGTTTTGATTTTCCAGGCGCAGAGGCACTTCTGCAATGGTGCGCACATTCGGGGTGATGAGTTCGCCGGTGTAGCCGTCGCCGCGGGTGGAAGCGGTTTCCAGAACCCCGTTGCGGTAGACCAGTTCCACAGCCACCCCGTCCACCTTGGGCTCCACTGTGTAGCGCATCGGCTTATCGGTTTTCAACGCCCGGCGGATCCGCTGGTCAAAGGCCAGGATATCATCAGCAGAAAACCCTTTGTCCAGGCTGAGCATGGCAATGGAATGGGCAATTGTCTCAAATTTTTCCAGGGGAGCGGAACCCACCCGAACAGTGGGGGAATCCGGGACAGCCAGTTCCGGCCATTGGGCTTCGATCTCCAGCAGCTCCTGCATGAGCCGGTCGTAGCGCGCATCTGAAATCTCAGGATCATCGAGTACAAAATACCGGTAATTGTGGTGCCGGAGCTGCTCGCGCAGCTGCTGTGCGCGTTTGCGGACGGAATCATCAGGTGTGGAGCCCATCAAATGCCTCGCTTCCACGGCGTATCAGTCCAGGGGATTGACGTGTTCGGTGAGCTCGTCTTTGACCTCGTCGATAATGTCATAGAGCCACATCAAATCCTCCATGCTCAGGCGGCCGGCCTTGGCCGGGGCCCGGTCGGTGCCGTCCTTTTTTTTCAAAATGCGCGGGCCGATCTGCACCTTGGGCGCACCTTCGCCGTACTGGTTGATGGAAACAATGAGCCCGGTTTCTTCGTTTTGCCATTTTTTCAGCACTTTGTCCTTTTCCGGATCATATCCTGCCATGCAAATGCCTCCTTACACGTATTGCCGCCGCAGGTGCCAAAAACCACACCTGCAGGTTTTTTCTGTTTATGTGGAAATTTTGGAAAAATCCGCCAGCCGGGCAAACAAATCTGAAATCCGCTGCAGCAGGGCCAGGCGGTTTTTGCGCACTTCCGGGTTTTCGTCCATGACCAGAACCGTATCAAAAAACGCATCCACCCGGGGCTTTAATCCTGCGATCTGACCAAAAGCCGCATCCATATCCTTTTGCTCCAAAAGCCGGGACACGGTTTTTTCCGCCTCCAGCAAGGCCTCATGCAGGGCGGTTTCAGCCGGATCGGCAAACATCTGCAACCGGATCTCCGAACCGGTTGTATCCGCAGCATCAGCTTTGCGAATGATATTGACCACCCGCTTAAAGGCAACGGCCAGGGATTCAAAATCCGGTTCAGATTTTAGTCGCTGCAGGGCGGCTGCCCGCTGCCAAACATCCGTGACCCGGTCTGCGGACACCGATATGACGGCTGCTGCCAGGTCCCTGGCAATATGGGCGTCTTCGAGCAGAAAGGCCATGCGGCTTTCCATAAAACCGCAGACATCGGCTGTTTTGCCCTCCAGTTCAGTTCCGGCAGCTCCCAGCATTTCCAGGGCGCAGCCAACGGCTTCAGACAGGCTGAAATCCAGGCCCTGGTCCATGGCGGTCTGGATGATACCGATGGCCTGGCGGCGCAGGGCATAGGGATCCGAGGCCCCGGTGGGCACCAGGCCGAGATAAAAACAGCCGCAAATGGTGTCGATTTTATCGGCAATGGAAAGCACCGCACCGGTCATGGCCGAGGGCAGCACGCCGCCGGAATATGTGGGCCGGTAATGCTGCTCAATGGCTTCTGCCACTGGCTCCGGCTCCCCTGCCCGACCGGCGTAGATACGCCCCATAACCCCCTGGAGCTTTGGGAACTCATTGACCACGTGACTGACCAGATCCGCCTTACACAAAAATGCCGCCCGGTCCGCATGGGCCAGGCCCTGCTCATCAAAGCCCAGACGTCTGCCAAGCAGGCCGGCAAGCTTGCGGATGCGTCCGGTCTTGTCGTAAACCGAGCCCAATTCGGCCTGAAATATCACGGATTTTAACCGCTCCACCATGTTTTCCGGAGAGGTTTTTAAATCTGCGTGAAAAAAAACCGGGCGTCTTCCAGCCGCGCCCGGAGCACCCGCTCATGGCCTGCGGCCACCACTTGCATGTCCCGGGCCACGTTGTTGTTGACCGCGATAAAATGGGGCATGATTTCATCATTTTCATTGATCACGGCAAAATAGCGCTGGTGCTCCCGCATGGCGGTGACCAGCACCTGTCTGGGAAGTTCCAGAAACTTTTCATCAAAATGACCCAGGACCACTTCCGGATATTCCACCAGATGGGTATTTTCCTCCACCAGTTCCATATCTTCGACAATCTGCCCGCCTGCGGGCTTTACCGCCCGGGCCATGCGCTTTTGCATTTCCGTGCGCCGCTGGTCCATATCCGCCATCACCCAGGCCCCGGCCAGGGCATCCACGTATTGTTGCGGGGATTGAAGGCGAATCTTGCCGGGTTGTAAAAACCTGTGGCCAAAAGTATGCCGGCCGCTTTTGACCCCGGCAAAGGACACGGACACAGCGCGCTCTCCAAGCAGCACCACCAGGCTGTGCACGGGCCGGGCAAAGGTCACGCGCAAATCGGCCCAGCGCATGGTCTTGGGAAACGGGATGGCCCCGATGATTTCCGGCAGAATTTCTCTTAGCACCACCGGGGTGGGCCGGCCGCGCTCGGTTTTGCGCGTGCAGAGATAGCGGCCTTTTCCGGTTTCCCTGATCTCCAGTTTGTCAACTGGCACACCGCTTTTTTCCGCAAACTTTTCGGCTGCCACCGTGGGCCGGCCGTTTTCATCAAAGGCCACCCGCTCGGGAGGGCCTGTCAATTCAGATACCACTGTCTGCTGACGTTCGGCCACATCGCAGACGTAAACCGCAAGCCGCCTCGGGGTGCCGTAGATCCGGGCCTGGCCGCAGTCAATTCGCAGATCCGTTAACCGGTCCACAAGCCGCCGGCAAAATGCGTTTAGGGCAGGAACGATATAACCGGCTGGAATTTCTTCAGTTCCGATTTCAATGAGCAAAGGTTTCATTTTCACACCTGTATGTTTCACTTGCTGGCTTTGAGCATGGGATATCCAAGGGCTTCGCGCTGCTTTAAATAAACCTCGGCGCACTTGCGCGCCAGGTTGCGGATCCGGGCAATATATCCGGTTCGTTCGGTGACGCTGATGGCCCCCCGGGCTTCGAGCAGGTTAAACGTGTGGGAGCATTTCAGGCAGTATTCATAGGCCGGCAAAACCAGGTCCAGGGCGGCGGTGCGTTTTGATTCGGCCTCAAACCGGGCAAAACATTGCTGCAGCATTTCCACATCCGCAATCTCAAAATTGTAGGTGGACTGTTCGACTTCCTGCTGGTGGTCAATGTCGCCATAGGTCAGGGAATCGTTCCACCGCAGGTGATAGACATTGTCCACACCCTGCAGAAACATGCAGATGCGCTCCACACCGTAGGTAATTTCCACAGACACCGGGTGGACTTCAATGCTGCCGGCCATCTGGAAATAGGTAAACTGAGTGATTTCCATGCCATCGAGCCACACCTCCCAGCCCAGACCCGAAGCCCCCAGGGTGGGCGACTCCCAGTCATCCTCCACAAACCGGATGTCATGGTCCATGGCATCGATGCCCAGGGCTTTTAAACTCTGGAGAAACATGTCCTGAACATTGGTTGGCGAGGGTTTGAGAAGGACCTGGAACTGGTAATAATGCTGGAGCCGGTAGGGATTGTCCCCGTAGCGGCCGTCGGTGGGCCGGCGCGATGGCTGGGCATAGGCCACGTTCCAGGGCTCCGGTCCAAGGGCGCGAAGCAGTGTGGCCGGATGAAAGGTGCCGGCGCCCACCTCCATGTCATAGGGCTGGACCAGCACGCAGCCCTTGCGGGCCCAGAAGCGCTGCAATGTCAGTATCACGTCTTGAAAATTCATCTTTGATTTCCCGGTTGCCTGTGATTTGTTTCAAGCGTTAATATTGATGCGCCTGTAAAAAGTCTTTTTTACAGGCAATGTTAAGTTTTAAGTAATTAAGTGTTAAGTAAAATCAAAAAGTTATTTTTTTAATCCTTTGCCGGTTATATCAGTTTTAGGGCTTCCTTCCTGACAAACCGCGGACGCGGTAAAAAGCTTTTTACGATTCCATCAATATTGATGGCACCGTAAAAACTTCAGAATTCCACCCGGAGGCCTTCTGCAGCCACACAGGCCTCAAGGATGGCCCCATCCGGGCGGCCGGATACGATTGTCTCCCATTGGGGCCTTAGCAAAGCAATGGCATCTGCGGGACCCAGCGCCCACAAACACCCCCCGCCGCCGGCACCGGCAAACCGTGCCCCGCAGTTTTGTTCTGCTGCAGCATCTATTAGCGCCGCACCCACGTCATCGATCACATGAGGGGTGATTCTGCGCCGCAGTTCAGTCTCGCGGTTCATCCATCCGGCTGCGGCCGCCATGTCCCCATGGGCGAAGGCTTGCACAAACGCTTGGGTGGCCGCTGTGATCTGCTGCCATTGAAAACGATCCTGTCCGTTGAGAAACCGCCGGATCCAGGTGCCGTTGATATCTTTGGATTCATGGGGCACCCCGCAGTAGGCCACCAAAAGATTGGCGTTTATGTTTCCGGCGTTTTCCGGCGGTATCAATACCTGCTGCCGCCATCCCGGCTGTCCCTTGTCAAGGGTCCAGTGCCAGGCATTGACCCCTCCGTATGCCGCCGCCAGCTGATCCTGCATGCCGCAGGGCACCCCGGCCAGTCCCTGCTCGATACCATGGGCCAGCAGGACTGTGGCTGAACGATCCGGGCCAGTCTCTTTCGTGCCGGCCTGAAGTTGGGACAATGCCGCCACCAGGGCTACAGCTGCAACAGAAGAGCCGCCAAGGGCACTTCTGGGCGGAGAGGCGGAGTCAATATCAATATGAATGCCGTCCATGTGAAAAAATGCGGCAATGGCAAAAATCAGCCCCAGCGGATGAGAGAACGGCGCCTTGTCCGGAGAAAATTCCGCTGTTTCAAATCCCCTGGAACTCACCCGGATACGGCCGGGCGCATAGGCGCTGACCTGCACCCTTGTGCGCAGGTCCAGGGCGATGTTGAAGGTGCACGGTTCCAGGTGTGCCAATGGATAATACAGACTGCTGATATCCAGGGTGCCGCCCAGGTCCACGCGGCACGGCGCCGATACTGTCACCAGTGCTGATTTGCAATTGCCGGATGCATCTGTTGTCATGTGTTTTTACTGTTTTGCCTGGTATGCGTCACTGCCTGCGCATCTGCTGCAGCACCCGCAAACTGCGCGGCACCCGCCCCAGATGATAGGGCACAAAAGCCTCCATTGCCAAAAGCCCTTCTTTGACCGCAGACCCGGTCAGTCGCAGGCGCTGGACCGTTCGGATTTCGTTTTCCTGAATCCAGGCCAGCTGCTTGACCGTTCCCGGAGAGATCCGCACCCGGGTCCGGCTGTTGCCTGCGGCACATCCATTGCACACAATGCCGCCCTTTTCAAGATCAAAAAAAATCCCGATTGATCCGGCCCGATCCAGGGGGGTGTGGCAAACCACGCACCCGTCCATCCGGGGGGCCAGACCGGCCAGGGTCAAAAACCGCACCTGGAAAATAATGCTCATTTCCGCCGGAGCCGCCAGGTTTCTGTCCAGTCCCCGCAAGGCATAATACAGCAGGCGGTAAATTTTTGCCTGGGGCCGGTATTCCTCCAGCCATCCGCACAACAGCTCTGCCCAATAGCTGGCATACAGGGTTTTGACCACATCGTCGCGGATTTCGGCAAACGGGGTCTGCATGGCCGCTTCCTGCAAAACCGGCATGCCGCCGCTCCTGGGGCTGCGGCAGACCAACTCCAGCACGGTAAAGGGCTCCAGAAGTCCGGAAAAGCGTTTTCTGCTCTTTTTGGCGTTTTTGGCAATCACGGGAATCCGGCCTTTTTCCCGGGAAAAAAACGTGATGATCAGGTCGTGGTCGCCGTGATCAATGCGCCGCAGTAAAATCGCCGGAGTGGAAAATCCGGACATGTTTCATATTCCGAGCAGAAACGTGGCCAGCTGAAAATAGAAAAACACGCTGACGATATCAATGGCAGAGGTCACAAAGGGTCCCGTGGCCACGGCCGGATCCACGTTGATTCTGGCAAAAAGCATGGGCAGAAGCGAGCCGATCAGTGCGGCAACCGTCATGGAAGACAAAACCCCCATGGACACCGCCAGGCTAAAGCCGGCCACACTGTACTGGAACTGGGCCAGGCCCGCCAGCAGGCATCCGTATACAACGCCGAGAATCAGGCCCACGGCCAGCTCCTTGGACACCACCCGCCACAGGTCCTGGATATGGATCCGTCCTGTGGCAAGACCACGCACAACGATGGTGGAGGACTGAATGCCGACGTTTCCGCCCATTCCCATGATCACCGGAATAAATGCGGCCAGATAGGAGATCTGCTGGAGACTGGCCTCGAAATGACCGATCACGAAAATGGCAATCACCCCGCCCACGCAGCTGGCAAACAGCCAGGGCAAACGGATGCGGGTGCTGCGGAACACGGACTTGGTTTCAACAAACTCCTCGCCCACACCGGCCATTTTTAAGATATCCTCGGTGGCCTCCTCCCGGAAAATATCAATGACGTCATCCACGGTCACCAGCCCCACCATGCGATGTTCCTCGTCGACCACGGGCACAGCCAGAAAATTGTACCGGGCAACGATCTTGGCCACTTCCTCCTGGTCCATATCCGTGGTCACGGCAATTACGTCCGTGGACATAAAGTTTTTCAAAGACGTGTCGGGCCGGACAAGCACCAGCTGACGCAGGGAGCACACACCTGAGAGATGCTGATCGTCATCGATGACATAGATGTAAAACGGCATCTCAATGTCTTTGTATTCCTTGCTCTGGAGGGTGGAGATCACCTCGCCTGCGGTCATGTCCTCGGGAAGGGCGATGAAATCCGGAATCATGATACCGCCGGCGGTATCATCGGGATACATCAGCAGGTTTTCAACGTCCTCATCGCCCTTTTTGCGAATATGGGCCAGCACTTCATCGGCCTGCTCCCCGGGCAGCAGCTTGATAAATGCGGCCGCATCATCTGAGGGCATCTGGTCGAGAATTTCAATGATATCGGAGACATTAACACCCTCGATCACCGACAATACAATATCTTCGTCAAGCTCGCTTAAAATCTTTCCCTGCTGCTGGCGGTCCTCGATCAAAGAAAAAAGCTGACGCTGATAGGAGGCAGATAAAGAGGAGAATACCATGGACAGGTCTGCTGCATGAATCCGGCTGATGATCTTTTTTAACCGGGCATGGGCCCCCCGGCGCAGCAGCCGTTTGACGGTTTCGATCAATATGTGGTTTCGCTCACTGGCCATTATCTGTTTCCGTTGGATTGCGGCAGACTGATGCTCACGGATCGGCCTGGCTCGGAGTTGAAATTCACAATCCGGCCGTTAAAACGCAGCCGGACCCCTGCGGCGTTGCTGATCAGCAGCTGGAAACCGTTCCTGGCGGCCAGTTCCACGTGATCATTGGGATCCAGCCGGTATTTGGTATAAGATTGATCATCAATGCGAACATTTAGTGTGACTTCGTCAACCGCATCAATTTCCAGCCGCTGGAGTCCTGAACGATTCTTTTCAAAACCGGCGGTCTTTTCCGTCATGCCGGCTTTGTCATCTGCCAGGCCTGACGGCTGCTGCGGGCTTTGTTCCGCAGGTGCCGGCCGGCTCTGCTGTTGCCGGCCCGGAGCTGAAACCGTACCGGATTCCATCCGCGAAAAAGCATACAAGGACAGCACCATGATCACGCCCAGTACGGCCAGGGCGATCATGCTCCGGGAAAAGGCCTTGTTTCCGGCTGCCAGGGCCTCGCTTTCCCTGCGGCAGGCATCCTCATAGGCCTGGCGGTGAAGCTTGTAGCGCTCAATGATATCCTCGGCGTCCACGCCGATTTCCCGGGCGTAAGCCCGCAACATTCCCTTTGTATAAACCTCTCCGGGCAACCGTTGATGATCCTCGGCTTCGATATAACGAAGCTGGCCGACAGACACGCAAATGGCGTCAGCCACGACTTCCGGGGCAATGCCCTGTTTTTCCCGGATGGTTTTTAAATATCGGCCAAAAGATACAGCATCGGTTTCCGACCTGTTTTCCATGTATGCACGGGTTGACAAAGTCATTTATCCGCAGAAAGGCTCAGGCTCAGGTTGACAAATACGGACCCCCTGCATTACCGGAAAATACGGATATGGGCATTTTCCCGCAAGGACTCAAGCCAGGTCCTGTATTTTTCATCAACCTGCTCGTTGTAAAGCTTTTCTTCAATTTCCGCGGCAACCGATTCCAGGGGTTCAGACGGGGCTTCAATAATTTCTTCCACATAAAAAATCTGAATGCCCTGTCGGGTTTCCACCCCGTCGGAAATCTCGCCTTCTTCCAGGTCCGCAATCACGGGCCGCAGATCCCGGGCCAGATCATTGACGGCAAATTCGCCAAGCTCTCCGCCCTCTTCAGCGTTTTGGGCACCGGAATATTTTTCTGCCAGCTCGCCAAAAGAGGCCCCGTTATCGAGCGCATCCCGAATTTCCCGGATGCGGCTGCGGATTTTGGGATCATCAACGTTTTTATCCGGGCCGGCCAGCAGGATGTTTCTAAGCTTGTAGCGGGGATTGCCGCCGTATTCATCCGGATGTTCTTCGTAATAGCGCTGAATGTCTTCGTCGGTGATCACAATGCTGGATTTGACCTTCCGGTTGACCAGGCGGCTTCGAAGAATCTGGCGACGAAGTTCGCCGCGATATTGCTCCATGCTCATGCCCTGCATTTCCAGCGCTTGCCGCAGCTGTTCATCTGTATAACGATTTCGCTGTTTTACCTGCTCAATGGCCGCATCCACCTCGGCTTCCCCCACCTGTATCCCGGCCTGCTCGATTTGCTGATCGGCCAGGGTTTCGTTGATCAGCTCATCGATTAACTGCATCCGCGCCTCGTAGAGCTGCTCGCGCATCTGCTCTTCAGGCAGGTTTCTGGAATCCAGCTGCTGCCGGAGCGGTTGCAGCTGGCGCTCAACTTCCCTGAGCCGGATGATATCATCGTTGACCACGGCGACAATGCGGTCCACCACCTCCGGCCGGGCGCCCGCAAAAGACACAAACGTCAGCAAAACAGCCGCAAACGCAAAAAGCGCCCAAAAATATTTCATCCGCAACAACCCCCTTTTGATTCAAGAAAATTTTTAATTATTAACATATGTTGCAATTTCCATCAAGATTTTTTTGGCCTGATTCATCAGGCTGTTGATCCGGGTTTTGCCCATGGGCACGCACAGGATATGGTCCGGAGTGAATCGGTAGCGCCCGGGATCTGACTGGATCAAATCCATCAACCCGTGCGGATTTTTCTGATGCATCCCGGAAAAGCTCAAGGACATGATCTCCCATGTCAGATCCAGGCGCCTGACCCCGGCCCGGACCGCCAGGATCCGCAGCATGATTTTGAGCAACAGGTGAAGCGCCTCTGCAGGCGGTTTGCCATAGCGGTCCGTCAACTCCTCCCGGAAATCAGCCACTTCCTTTAAATCAGTCATCCGGGCCAGGCGTCGGTATGCCCCCAATCGCTGATCGATATCGGCAATGTAGGATTCCGGAATAAACACGGATACCGGAATATTGATTTCCGGCTCCAGGGGCTCTGTGACCGTCTCACCCTTTAGCCGGCCCACGGCCTCCTCCATGAGTTTTAAAAACATATCATATCCCACCGCGGCAATGTGACCGGACTGGGAAACCCCCAGGGCCGCTCCCCCGCCCCGGATTTTGAGATCATTTAACGCGATCTGAAATCCGGCGCCCAGATCACTGTGCTCCATGACCACCTTGAGCCGCTTTTGGGCATCACGGGACAGGGCCGCCTCCCTTGGCACAATCATGTAGGCATAGGCCTGGGTGTCGGCCCGCCCCACCCGGCCCCGAAGCTGGTAGAGCTGGGCCAGGCCCATGCGGTCGGCCCGGTTGATGATCATTGTATTGGCGTTGGGAATGTCTAAGCCCGATTCCACAATGGTGGTGGAAACCAGCATATCAATGTCTTTGTTGATAAAGCGATACATGACCCGTTCAAGGGCATCTTCACCAAGCCGCCCATGGGCCACCCCCATCCGGACCTCGGGCACCATTTCCGAAAGCCGCCGGGCCATGTTGTCAATGGTGCTGATGTTGTTGTGCACGAAAAAAATCTGCCCGCCCCTGGCCAGTTCACTGCGGATGGCTTCAGCAATGACTGCGGCGTCAAATTCGCTGATATAGGAAATAATGGGATGGCGCAGTTCCGGCGGGGTGGTGATCACGCTGATATCGCGCACCCCGAGCATGGACATGTGCAGGGTACGCGGAATTGGGGTTGCGGTCATGGACAGCACGTCCACGGAAGTGCGCATCTTTTTGAGCTTTTCCTTGTGGCGCACCCCAAAGCGCTGCTCCTCGTCAATGATAATCAGACCCAGGTCCTTGAACGCCATGTCTTTTTGCAAAAGCCGGTGGGTGCCGATCACAACATCGACCCGGCCCTGTTTGAGTCCTTCGATGATCTGAGTCTGCTGTTTTCGGGTCCGGAACCGGTTTAAGCTTTCCACTGAAACCGGATAGCGCTCAAAGCGTTCGGAAAATGTCCGGAAATGCTGTTCAGCCAGCAAAGTGGTGGGCACCAGAACAGCCACCTGCTTTCCGTCGTTGACCGCCTTGAATGCCGCCCGAAGGGCCACCTCGGTCTTTCCGTAACCCACGTCCCCGCAAATCAGCCGGTCCATTGGAACAGCCGATTCCATATCACTGATCACATCCGAGATCGCCTTTAGCTGATCCTCGGTTTCCTCATAGGGAAAGCCCGCTTCAAAGTCCTTATAATAGGAATCCGCCACCCCAAAGGCATATCCCTGCTGGACCTTTCGTTTGGCGTAGAGATCCAAAAGGTCCCCGGCGATTTTTTCCACCGACTTTTTGGCCTTGCTTTTCACCCGGGCCCAGGATGTGCCCCCGAGTTTGTCCACCACGGGGGCAACATCGTCAACGCCCATGTATTTCTGAACAATATCCATCCGGTCAACCGGGACAAACAGCTTATCGCCCCCCCGGTATTCAAGCACCAGAAAATCATTGGTCACCCCCTCCACGGTGATTTTCTCCAGGCCCTGATATCGGCCGATGCCGTGATCCATATGGACCACCAGATCACCGGCATTGAGATCGGCAAAATCCAAAAATGCCGACTGTACGGTCTGCCGGGCGTCCTTCCGGCTTCGCGGCCGTATGCGGGTGCCAAAAATCTGCCGGTCTGTAACCAGGGCAAGGCCCTGATCATGCCAGACAAATCCCGAGGAAAGCCGGCCGATGCAAATGCCCGGCGTGGAGGAAAATGCCGGCATTTCGGAAAAATCCGATATGATCTGCGGCTCAATCTCATAGGCCTCGATCAAATCCAGCAGGCGGCGGGCCTGGGATTTGCTGCGGCAGACCATAACAGTGGTATAGCCGGCATTGCAGTGCTGGTTAATCCAGCCGGCCAGGGGCTTTAGGATCTGTTCATCCCGGCGGTGCCCGCCCAGGGAAGCTTCTAAATCGGAAAGATCATCCACGGACAGGTCAATGGGATCGGCATCCGGGGTGCGGGCTTTAGCCGAAGAATAAATATCAATTTCCCGCAGCAAAATCTGCTGATGCTTTTCCAGGCATGCCTTTGCCTCATCCCAGTCCTGATAAATCTGCTCCGGGGACACGCACATCCGCTGATCCTGGCATGCGGAATCATAATTGCGGCCGGCCAGGTCCTGCTTGTCAACCGCGGCTTTTTCAATAGCGCCGGTGTCTGCGGCAACCACCAGGGCATTGGCGGGCATATAATCAAACACCGTGTCCAGTTCCCCGTAAATCAAGGGCAGCAGGCTCTCCACTCCGGCAAAAATGCCTTCCTCCCGGATCCGCTCTATAAATTCGGTTTCCGCGGATTTGGGCAAACCGGCGGCCTGACGCTGACTGCGGGTGCGTTCAATGATATGATGTAGCTGATGCTTGTGCAGCAACGCTTCCCTGGCCGGCAGGATGACGGCCTCGGACAGGGATTGCAGCTTTCGCTGGCTGGATGCGGAAAACAGGCGGATGGACTCCACCGTATCGCCGAACAATTCAATGCGAAGGGGATTTTCATACATGGGAGAGAAAACATCCACAATGTCGCCGCGGACACTGTAGTCGCCAGGTTCCTCCACCATGGCGGCATGGTTGTAGCCTCCGGAAGTAAGCTTTTCCACCAGGCCGTCGCGGTCGGTTTCCTCGTTGACCATGAGCAGATCCGCGTAATCCGCCAGTTCCTGCCTGGGAATAATTCGCTGGAGCAGGGTTTCCACCGGTGCCACCACAAGGCCTCCATCCCTGTGTCCCGTGGCCATTTGATACAGGATGCGGATTCTGCGGGCGGCGATTTCATTGTGATAAGACACCCGTTTAAAGGGCAGGATGTTATACGGTGGAAAAACACATGCCCCGGGGCTGTCGGGTGCGGCAAAAAAATTGACATCCTGGACAAAATTTTCCGCTTCCACCATGCTGTCGGTCACCACAAACACAGGCCGGCGGGTATGCCTTGCCAGGCGCGAAACCAGATATGCCCCCTGCCCCCCGGAGGCGCCGGTGCAGGTAAGGGTTCTGGCCCCGGCTGCCAGGCGCTGGCCGATATCTTCAATAATGCTGGTTTGCTGCGCCCGCAGGGCGCTGATGGTTGTTTTTGACATTTTTTCCATTTACGAATAAAGGTTCATGCTTGACTGGATTTATAAGTCCGTGCTAACAAAAAGTTTGTTTTGCCGACGTAGCTCAGCAGGTAGAGCAGCGCACTCGTAATGCGCAGGCCAGCGGTTCGACTCCGCTCGTCGGCTCCACATCAGACAGGGTTTCAGTTGGTTTCTGCTGAAACCTTTTTTATTTGCCGTGCAACTGACTTTGGATAACTAACATCACAAGCCGCTGCCAGGCAAACCGAATCTTGTAATATAAAAACTTGCCGGAAAAAAATCAATTCCAACCACAGACTTTTTCCCCGGCTTCGGGCAATTGGTGATTTCCGCAGGAGCCCGTAAAATGGATAAAACCCGGTAACAGTAAAGCAAATATCGCTATAACCTCTTGACATATTATTCATATCGGTTTATTTAGAATAAAAACATGATCATTTCATGCTTGAAATTCATTTGAGAATCATTTATCCACGGTCAAATATCAAGCATAAGATGCAGCATCCGGGATCATAAAGAAAAACAGGCGCGTTATGCAGCACCCAGATTTAAAACCAGATGACACTCAATCCGATGACCTGGAATTAAAAGAGGAGATTCAGGCCATTTCCGGCCGGATCAACCGTATTTTAAAAGAGGTGAAACAGCATTACTGCCTTGCCGAATCCGATGCACACCCAGAGACAGCAGATACGGCGGCCGCTGAAACAGCCCCTTGTCACCCCAACCCAACGCCAGATCAGGAGGCATAATGGCACTGACCAAAAATAAAATTGTCGAGCGGGTCAATGACCTGGGCTTTACCAAGAAAAAGTCCGTGGATATCGTGGAATCTTTGCTTGAAATCATCAAGCGGAGCCTGGAAAATGATGAGGATGTACTGGTATCGGGCTTCGGAAAATTCTGCATCAAGCAAAAGGAAAGACGGCGGGGGCGCAACCCGGCAACCGGAGAGGACCTTTTGCTCAATCCCCGGAAGGTCGTGACCTTCAAGTGCTCGGGAAAGCTTCGGGACAGAATTAATAAAGGACGCTAACCCTGCAGTTCAGCCGTCAATTTTTCTTTTTATTTTCTTCTCATCCTCGTTTTTTTCCGGACGGGGCCCTGATGATCCCATCAGGGCCCTGGCTTGTTATTTGCCGCATAAATCTCATCCCCGCGTTAGCCAATCCCATAAGTCTTCATTTTGCTCAGCAGAGACGGGTGACTGATTTCCAGCAATCGCGCGGCCCGTGTTCGGTTTCCACCTGTTTGAGCAAGGGCTTTTTGAATCAGTATCTGCTCCAAAGCCTGCCGAGCGGATTTCAGAGAAAATCCGGATACAATGGCATCCAGACCGCTGTTTTTGTTTTCCGGCCGGCAAAGCCCGGCAAACAGCTCCTCGTCGAGTTCCGGATCTTCAGCAAGGACAACGGCACGCTCGATCACATTTTCAAGCTCACGCACATTGCCGGGCCAGGAATGCTGCATCAGCAATGACATGGCTTTGGCTGACATACCGGTTATTTTTTTTTCAAACCGGGCCTGATAGCGCTCAATGAAAAAATACACCAGCGATGCGATGTCTTCGCTCCGCTCCACCAGGGGCGGCAAATGGATGGGCATTACATTGAGACGGTAAAACAAATCCTCCCGAAAATTGCCCTGCTCTGCCTGTTCTGCCAGATCCTTGGAGGTGGCGGCAATAATCCGGGTATCAACGGTTTTTGAATGAGTGGTGCCCACTGGGCGAATCTGGCTGTCCTGCAGCACCCGCAGCAGTTTTACCTGCAGGGACATGGGAAGATCGCCGATTTCATCAAGAAACAGGGTCCCCCCGGAAGCCGCCTCAAACAAGCCCCTGTAATCCCGGTCCGCCCCTGTAAAAGCGCCCTTTTTATGTCCAAACAACTCGCTTTCAAGAAGGTTTTCCGGAATTCCGGCGCAATTGACCGGAATAAAAGGTTGGCCGGCCCGTTTGCCGGCTGTATGAATCCCCCTGGCCATCAGTTCCTTGCCGGTTCCGCTCTGGCCGGTGATCAACACCGTGATGTCATACTGAGCCACCCGTTGGCCAAGCGCAAACACGGCCTGCATGCTCCGGCTTTCGGCAATCATCTCTCCAAACTGCCGGGGCTGCGCAATGCGTTCAAGGCGAAATTTAAGATCTCGATTTTCCCTTTTCAGGCTTTCCCGCTCCTCGGCTTTTTTGAGCGCCAAAAGAATTTCATCGGGCTTAAACGGCTTTGAGATATAATCGTAAGCCCCTTTTTTCATGGCTTCAACAGCAGTATCAATGGTGCCATAGGCTGACATCATGATCACGCTGGTTTCAGCGAGTCGGGAGCCGGCCGCCTCCAGAAAGGCCATGCCGTCCATGGTCGGCATCCGGATATCACAAAAGATGTAATCATACGTGCCGGTTTCCAAAAGCGCCAGCGCAGCCCGGCCGTCTGCAGCGGTATCCACCCAGTATCCGGCATCACCGAGCAAGGCACTCAACATGTGACGCATGTTGGCTTCGTCATCCACGACAAGAATTCTTGTATGGCTATCATTGCCACGGGCAGAGTTCATTGCTGCCATCATTTTCACCTTTGTCTTTATTTTCCGCACGGCTTTGGCTTTGACCAGCGCCCGCAGCCAGCGGAAGCCGCAGCATCATTTCCGTTGACCCGGGTGCTGAACTTGCAACAGCGATGTCGCCGCCCGTCTGCTGGATGATCATATAACTCACCGACAAACCGAGTCCGGTGCCCTTGCCAGGCTCCTTGGTTGTAAAAAACGGATCAAAGACCTGCTCAATATGCTGCGGATCAATGCCTGCACCGTTATCCCGGATCTTTAATGTAAGAAACCCGGCAGCTGGATCATGGGACCTTCGAAGCCGGGTATCAAAAATGCAGCGTGTACTCA
>JAGTVF010000007.1 GCA_018224315.1 Desulfobacterales bacterium
AAATGGCAAAAGAGCAGCTATCACGATTTTCTGACATCTTTGGCCACCACTGGCTGACGGGAATGAGAGCTAAGCTCGGTTTAATGACCCAGGAGCCTGAGGACAGCGGCCTTGCCCAAGACATGCTCGATATGATGCATCGTTTCGGGGCAGATTATACCAATACTTTCCGCGACCTGGCCTCGGGTTCCCTGCCGGATGACACTATGTACCAATCCCGGGATTTCAAAGAATGGTATGGACGCTGGCAGGCCCGGCTTGAAAGGCAGCCCGATTCCAGAGAGGCATCCCGCCGGGTCATGAAAAGTTTCAACCCGGCAGTCATCCCCCGCAACCACCGGGTGGAAGAGGCCCTGGAAGCGGCAGTGGAGCACGATGATTTCACGGTCATGGAAAGACTGCTGGAGGTCTTGTCCCGGCCTTACAGCCAACCTCCTGAAGAGGCCGGCTATCATCTGCCCGCACCCGCCTCGGCAAAGCCCTATCGAACATTTTGCGGAACTTAGAATCACCCCCTGCCGGGGAACCCGAAGGCGCACAATATCTGAATTCTGAAAATTAAAGAAACAAACAGGAGGTTTGGCCATCTCGCTTTAAAAAAGATAACGCACTTTGCTTTCCAGGGCGGGTATGGCAGGCGAGATTATCAACCGTTTCAGAACTTCAGAACCCGGTGAATAAAAAATCAAGTGCTGCAATTATCTCATCCCGCCGATCTTTAAGGGTGCCCGCCTTTTGACCCATTGATTGGACTGAAATACCGGATAGCTCCGAGGTAGACACAATAACCACGGTTTCATTGACCGTGAATTCGGGATTGAGATGCCGGAGAGGTTTTCCCGCAGACGAGGCTCCTATAAGAGGCACAACAACGCGTGTTGCCAGCGTATTGAGCAAGTCCGCCTGAACATCGAGCAAATAAGGAATTTCTTGATTTGTTTCCGGGTTGGGATTTCCATACACATCGAATTGAGCCATCAAAATTTCCTCAGGCCTTCACTGAAAACACCTTTTGTCTGGATGCGATGATTATAGGCCTCAATTGCATCTTGATTCTCTTTTTTCCATTCATGGCGTTTTGCTTCGGCCAGCATTTCTATAAGATGATTTTCCAAAACATTTGAAAGATTTATGTGGCGCTCTTTTGCCTTCATGAGAAGGTCGCTGTTGATACTGAGATTGGTAGCCTTTTTTGGTGCGTTGGTGTTATAAAAATGAACTGCTTTCATGTTGCCTCCTTATGCGCAAAAATTATGCGCATAAAATATCCGTGTAAATGGATTTTGTCAAGATCTTGTTGTGACAGACTTTGCTGTGCGGTTGGTTCCGGTCTTTTACTTGACATGATATCAAAAATTGATATCATATTTTATGCACAAGTCCTATTCGATGAGGGCGCCAATATCTTTCATGGTGAAGTTATCAACCTGCGTGATGTTATCACTTTTGAAGGCGAGACGGTTGACGAATTGCGACAAGCTTTTCAAGATTCAGTCGATGACTACCTCGAGTTCTGTGCAGAGCGGGGCGAGAATCCTGAAAAGCCGTATTCAGGTAAACTTATGGTGCGGGTTAATCCTGAACTTCACAAGCGCGTCGCCGTAGAGGCCCGGAAAAGAGGTGTTAGCATAAATTCATTGGTCGGCGAGGCGCTTTCCAAGGCAATTGATGGAAATAGCCAACCGCAGGCACAATCTCGGAACAAATAGCTTTAACATAACCTGCCGCAATCTGCACCCAGGAAGGTGTTCGGAAATCCAGAACCATATCAGGTTATAGTAGTTGATGCTTTATGCTGCCTGAAAATAGGTTGTTTCACTGACGGAGGTTTCCAGGGCTTCCAGAGCCTTGGAAACAATCCTTCGGCGCAGGGCTTTTTCCTGGCTGGTCGGAAATTCAGGGTTACCTAACACACAGGTGATGGAGCTTCCCGGTACAATCCGCGGCACCCCCATCATCTCCGGCACCGGCGGGATGGACGATATCATGGCCACAGGGATGCCCGCCTCCTCGATAATCCTGCACATCGTTGCCCCGCAACGATTGCAGGTCCCTCACGACGATGTGAGAATAACGCCGCTTACCTTTTTCTCTTTCAGCCTGGCGGTCATTTCAACGGCAAACTGCTCGCAGCGGGCCACCGGTGTAAGGTTGCCCACCGTTACATAGTATTCATCATCCAGTGCGCCGATCAGGCCCTTGGCCCGGAATTCGCTGCAAATATCCAGTGGAATCAACCGGTTTGGATAGGCATTGATGTGAGTGACATCGATGCCCCCATGAATGCATTCAAAATCCTCCGGGGTCAAAGATGCCCGGCCGGCAATGGAATAGCTCACCCACTTGGTTGCCGATGAGGCTTCCAGGCGGTCCGGATTGCCCTTGGGGACAAGCCCCCCCGTGCTGAGCAGCGCGATCTTGGATAAGGGAACGTCAATCGGCGGCGCCGGCGTGATCCTTGGAAAGTGCGGCGGCAACTGTTCGGATTCGAATTTTTTCCCGCCAATTTTTGCCAGCAGCATATCCACGGCACGGACAGCCCCGTTTTTCCGGGAAGTGGTGTTGCACCGGATATCGCGCTTAATGCAATATGTCAGCTCTTCCGTATCAACCGGCCGGCCGGCTGTCAGGTGCACCAGCACCCGGCAGAGATGTTCCATGGAGGCGGCCATATCAACAACGGATTCGCCTGCTTTAACGATAATAACATCAGCCGGGCAAAGATCAATTCCGGGATTTTCGGGATGCATGCCCACAACTGACTGAATGCCATACATTTGCGCGGCTTCTGCTGCTTCCGCACAGGCCAGCCCGTACCGGCCGCTGCCAAAGGCCGGACCCGCCACCAGGATATCGGCCTCGTACTGTTCAAGGAGTGCTGCGATTTCCTGCTTGATGTGGTCAGGGCTGTACTGGGCCGTATTATCGCCGCAGACGATTGTTGCGACAATGGTTCCCGCATCTCCCAGCTTCCCGGCCAGGAGCCGGCCCGGGCCGACGGTTCCGGCAGTTACCGTCAGCGGATATTCCGCCTTGTCTTCTCCGCCGATGCCCCCGAAAAACTGGTTAATATAGTGCATGATGCGCGTCATCGCGTTTCTCCTTTTAATCTTCCGGCCCCCACCTGGCTGGTGGCGGCAAAAATGTTGGCAAGCGGGGTTTTCATGGCCTCCAATGCCATATTGTCAATCATCCAGCGGCCACAGGACCAGGGTCCCCCGTAAATGGCATCAACTGCCGGAAGCGAAACAACTTCATCCATATTGCCGGCTGATATGACGGCATCGGCAGCTTCGGCAAAGGCAATGGGGCCCGGCTTTGCCCCCGTGGCCCCGGCGCTTTCAGCCATGATCAAAACGCTTTTGACGCCCATCTCTTCACAGGCCTGGCAGGTCAGCATCAGGTCAGCATAGGCATGGCCGCACTCTTCAATGGAAATGACCACACCGTCGGCATCCAGCAGTTTGGCGGTCTGGGCGGCCAGGTAGGCCGAGCGTTGTTTGCCGGAGAATCCTTCGATCAGGCATTTGGTGACAATAACACCGGTAAAGGACAACAAGCCCTTTTCCTGGTATGAAAAAAGCACCTCTACAATGGGCGAGCGTTGGTAGAGATAGGTGGGATTCCGCGTGGCACCAATATCATAGTTGCCGCTGACCAGTATACCGTCCATTAATTGGGTGGGATGCACCACCGAGGGGGTGGAGGTCAGGGCGCTGCCGCTTAAAAATGTCTGGTGCAGATCCGAGAGCAGCATCCCCGGGCAAATATACACCACGTGGGGCCCATTTTTTTTTGACGAGGTTTTTTCCGGAACGCCATAGACCCGGATGTCATCGGGCACGTGGTCCAATGTGGCTTCCGCCAGCCAGCGGGCCGCCATCAGCCCCGCATGCCGGGCCACCGAAACCCGTTTGACCGGATCTTGATCATCATAGAAATCGCACCACAGGATCAGGTTCCGAGTTGTGGAAAACGGTGAATACCTTGCCCCGGGGCCGGACATGTCCACAATGGCCTCGGAAACCACCTGGCTGGCCACTTCGCCGGGCACGCTGCCGCAGACCAGAACGGCGCATCCTTTCAGGGCATGGGTCACACCGCGTCCCACAGTGCCGTCCATGGCACCCAGAAAACCGGGAAAAATCTGTCCATTGTCCGGCTTGACGCGCGGTTCGATGGCATCCAGTATGTTCACAATGCGGACCGATTCCCCGGGGCGGGCCACTGCAATGCCCATCCTGCGGACGCCTGCTTCCGCGATCAGATGTTTTTTGAGCGCCTCGGCATTGACTGTCAAAACCCCTTCCGCCCAGTTGGTCTCCTCCCCCAGGCGCACATCCCGAACTGTGTAATTGAACAATTCAAGCCGATGCGCCAGATTGGGACGCACCCGGGGGGCTGTGGATAGATTCATAATTTTTGCTCCGCTTTTTTTATGGCCGCATCTTCCTACCTGCCGGCATCCAAAGCCTTGCTTATGGCGGTGCCGTCTAATACAAATTCCATCGGGCCCACTTCTTTTTCGTATACAGCGGGATCGATGATTTGCCTCACCTGCTCTTCCAGGATGTGATATACCGGGAGTCCCAACGGGATCCCCGCCAATGGACCAGCATAGCTCGGATCGCCCTCCTGAAGCGTCATCGCCACCATGCGGGTGCTTGCCGGATTCGGCATGCCCAGCATGGCCACCATCCGGTCACGTTGACCGGATTTAACGAGTCGGGCGATATTTGCCTGCTCTTCCAGGTCCATGGCGCCTGCAGAAGTTCAGACAAAACACTGGGTTTCGGTGTAGATCACCTCGGCCCCGGCGCTTTCCACGCACGCCTGGAGGGCAGGCGCGGCGATGCCGTCGCGTTCGCCGAGGCACAGAACCAGTTTTCCCTTGAGATCAATCATGACATTCTCCTTTTTTTAATGGGTTAACGCGGGGTTGCGCTCTATCATAAGACTGGCGCCGTCACCGGCGCCAGTCATCCGGCCGAGAAAAAGACTCGCCTTGGCCACGAACTGCACCCGCTGCATCGTCCCTGATGTGAGCCCGGCAATGGCATGCGGCAGGTATGGAACGGCCGAGGCGATGTGGCCCTGGGTAGGCGAAAAGCCCGGCAAGCCGTGAGCCCCTGCAAATTCGGCCATCTGTTCCCGCTGAATTTCGCCCTTTTTGGCAGCGATGGCCGCCAGTATCTGGTAATTGTTTTGGGGAACATTCCCGGATCCCGCCGGCTCGGTGATATCGGGATTGTGCAGTTCCACGGCATAGCGGTCCACGTCGGAAAGCTTCAGGTTGTGCGCATAAAGAGGCCCGGCGCTCAGTGCTTCAGCCATCTGGTGTGCGGCCGAACCCTGCCCCAATCGGTGAAATGCGGACTGGTCCAGTCGCAGGACCGGACTGAAGCCATCATCGGCCGTCATATCAATGGCAACGCCCACCACCATATCTTCCAGAATGGGATAGCCCGCCTGCAGGTGTCCACGGAATTTCATCCCCAGCTTGGGAACGGACCCGCCGCCGACAACGACCACGCGGCGGTGCATACCACTGGCAATTAAAGCCGCGCCCAGAATCATGGCATGTATGGCTCCGGCACAAAATGATTTCACATCCGTGCCGCCGCAAATTTCACCCGGAACCATCTCCCCCATGGCTTTTGCCAAATTGCCGCCGCCGCGCTGGTAACGGTCACCGACCGCTTCTTCACCGCAGCCCAGCAGATGATCCACGGATTGACCGTTAAATTTTTTCAGCAGATCAGAGAGCGCAAGGGCCCCTGTGACTTTGGCGCCGGCATTTTCAAGTAAAACCGGGGCGGTCAGGGACTCGTCAGAATCGTGAGCGGGCATCATGACTCCCACCGGATCGGTTGTGCCGCCCATGTAAAAGGGCTCGGCGCCGTGGCGAACGGCATCGGCCATTGCCTCCTTGTCGATCCTCTGGGTTTTTACGCCGTTGGCATGCACTTCCAGGGCAGCTTCCATTTCCGGGGGAAGCGATTCATGGAACCGCAGCAGTCGGGAACTGTCTCCCAGAGCCATCCAGGCATAAAGCGTGGCTTCATCGATAATGCGCCCGCCGGGCCCTTCTGGCCGTGAGTTTGAAACAGGCTGTCGATGCCAGGGTCTTTCCATGCCGGCAAGGGTTTCAGGGGCCAGGTTGCCGATCATGACCTGGTGCGGCGGATAGGCCACGGCATCGGCAAAGGATCGCAAATTCGATACGATCTGCTGCTGCAGACCATCACCGTCAAGGGCGACTTCTCTGCGGGGTTTGGACCCGGATAACACCATTCCGGGAACATGTGCCATGGAAAAGACGGCACTTCGGACTACGGGTTTGACGATGCCTTGGACGCTCATGGATGACTCCTGTAAAAATAAGGGGTTGGAAAATCAAGGAGCCTGAAAAATATCCAAGCGCCTGAAAAAATGAACTCCGGTGTGCGTCCCCATGAGGAGTCTCAATTTTGAGTCGAAAAGCCCCAACCTTTGCCGGACCCCAAGACCCCCCTGGTTTATGGCAGCAGTTTATTATATCAATAA
>JAGTVF010000008.1 GCA_018224315.1 Desulfobacterales bacterium
CCCGGAAACCAGGGTGCCGGTGACCACGGTGCCAAATCCTTTCATGGAAAACACCCGGTCAATGGGAAGCCGGAAAATGCCCGTGGCTGTTCTTTCCGGAAGGGCCATGCAGTAGCGGTCCAGGGTCTCAATAAATTGATCAAGCCCGTCACGGGTAACAGAGGAAACCGGAACAATGGGCGAGTCTTCCAGAAACGTGTCTGCCATGAAATCAGTGACATCTTCGGTGACCAGTTCCAGCCATTCCTCGTCAACCATGTCGATTTTGGTGAGCACCACGAATCCGTAGCGGATGCCCAGCAGGCTGCAGATTTCCATGTGCTCGCGGGTCTGGGGCATCACGCCTTCATCTGCGGCAATGATGACAGCCACCACATCAATGCCGGTGGCCCCGGCCACCATGTTTTTCACAAATTTTTCATGGCCGGGCACATCCACCACACCGATATGCAGCCCGCTTGGCAAATCAATGGCGGCAAAACCGAGTTCAATGGTTATGCCCCGGCGCTTTTCTTCCTTCAGCCGGTCTGTGTCCGTGCCGGAAACCGCTTTGATCAGGCTGGTTTTTCCATGGTCGATATGTCCGGCTGTGCCGAGGATGATTTGTTTCAATGCAGAGTACCTGTTAGTCTTTGTTTCTGTTGTGGATCCATTCCAGGCCGTAGGCTGCGCCCACAAGGGCCACAAACAGGCCTGCGGCAAATCCCGGCCCGGATTCCGGGAAAAACAGCCGGGAGAGCACAACGGCCAGTATGCCGCCGGTAACAATTCGAACAATCGCCTTAGTGGCCGGATTCACCATGACCTCCTTGTTTTTGCGGTATTCTTATTTTAACGTTAAAAATAAATATGTAATCAAAAACCCGTATAGGGTCAATCATTAAGTTCAGCGGTCTATTCCTGACCGGCTGGTTCCGGGGCATGAAAAATGGCTTGCATCAGCGGTGTTTTTTTGTTAGGTGAATAGAGTTTAAAGTCAGATATGGTGAGTGTAGCTCAGTTGGCAGAGCACCAGGTTGTGGCCCTGGGGGCCGTGGGTTCAAGTCCCATCACTCACCCCATTTTACCCCTTTCCCCAAATGCGCCCGTAGCTCAGCTGGATAGAGCGCCGGACTTCGAATCCGTAGGCCGCAGGTTCGAATCCTGCCGGGCGCGCCAGCAAGTCAGGCATCTATACAAAAAAAAGAAAATCCCTTCTTAAAACAGATTGTATCAACGCTTTCAAATCAGCGTTGTCAGGTGGTTTTCCCGGTTTGAATCCGGGCTAAGCTTCGGCGTCTCTGACGGGCCCCGGGGATATGAAAAAGCCGGCAGGAAAACAAAAGAGGCGATACGCAAGCGTATCGCCTCTTTATAAAATGATGGTGCCGAAGGCCGGATTTGAACCGGCACGGGCGTGGCCCACTACCCCCTCAAGATAGCGTGTCTACCAAATTCCACCACTTCGGCACAAATTGGATGTAAACCGCACTTATTGCGGCTCGTCGTCTGCTGACGGCGCCTGCTCATCCGGTGTTGCTTGCTCGCCGCCCGGTGCCGCGGGCACCTGGTCTGCGGGCAGGCTTTGCTCCGCAGCCGGCGGCTGAAACTCTTCAACCACGGACTTATCCCCGCTTTTGGAGATATAGGCCAGAGACAGGGACGTAACCATAAACACCACTGCTGCCACGGTGGTAATTTTTCCCAGAAACGTGGACGCCCCGGTGTTGCCAAACAGGGTCTGGTTGCCGGCGCCACCGAACATGGCGCCCATGCTGGCGCCCTTGCCGGTCTGCAGCAAAACAATGCCGATTAAGGAAAAGCAGACAAACAGATGAATGATAATAATGAGTACATGCATTGGATTTAACGCTTATAATGTATAATTTCAGCAAATGTATCCGGCTTCAGGCTTGCGCCGCCCACCAGTGCACCGTCAATGTCGGGCAGGGCCATCAACTCGGCAGTGTTTGCCGGCTTAACACTGCCGCCGTATAAAATCCGGGCGGCCCCTGCGATTTGCACCCCAAAGCGTTTTTCCAGAAATTGCCGCACATGGGCGTGAACTTCCTGTGCCTGCTCCGGGGTGGCGCTTCTGCCGGTGCCAATGGCCCAGACCGGTTCATAGGCCATAACGGCCTGGCTGAACTGATCTTCAGACAGTCCTTCTAACCCTTTTTCCATCTGTTTGTCAAGCACGGAAAACGTTTTTCCGCCATCACGCTCGGTTTCGGTCTCGCCGATGCAGATCACCGGCGCCAGTCCGGCGGCCACAGCAGCCTTGATTTTTTTGTTTACGCCCTCGTCGGTTTCCCCGAAATACTGGCGGCGTTCGGAATGGCCGATGATCACGTACCGGCATCCGGCAGAAGCCAGCATCGGGGCGGAGACTTCGCCGGTGTAGGCCCCTTGGTTTTCCCAGAACAGGTTCTGGGCGCCAAGCTGCACAGGGGTGTCTCCGATGATGCGGCTGACCGGCACCAGGGCGGTTGCCGGCGGGGCGATCATGATCTCTGCTTCCTCTTTGCCGGAGAGCTGCCCCACAAGGGCCCGGGCCGTGTCTTCTGCTTCCGGGCAGGTTTTGTACATCTTCCAGTTGCCGGCGATCATGGGTCTGCGCGTTGTCATGGCCACCTCCGGAATTAAAGCTGTTTTCCCATCATTTCAGCCAGGTCCACCAGGCGGGTGGAATAGCCGGTTTCATTGTCATACCAGGAAAGGACCTTGACCATGTTGTCAATGACATAGGTGTTTTCCGCATCCACGATAGAAGAAAGCCTGTTGCCGTTGAAGTCTTCGGAAACCAGCGGCTCTTCGCTAAATCCCAGAATGCCGGCCAGCGAACCTTCGGCGGCTTCCTTTAATGCCGCGTTGATGGTTTCCGCAGATGCCGGCTCCCTGAGGGTGGCCACAAAATCCACAAGCGAGACATTGGGGGTGGGCACCCGGATGGCCATGCCGTTTAGCTTGCCGTTTAGCTGGGGCAGCACCAGACCCACGGCCTTGGCCGCGCCCGTGGTGGTGGGAATCATGGACATGGCAGCCGCACGCGCCCGGCGAAGGTCCTTGTGCGGTGCATCCAGCAGGCGCTGATCCCCGGTGTAAGAATGGATGGTGGTCATCAGGCCGCTTTGGATGCCGAATTTTTCGTCCAGCACCTTGGCCACGGGTGCCAGGCAGTTGGTGGTGCATGAGGCGTTGGAAACAATATGATGGTTTGCGCTGTCATAGTCGCTTTCATTGACGCCCATAACAAAAGTCATGTCCGGGTCCTTGCCGGGTGCGGAAATAATGACTTTTTTCGCACCAGCGCTCAGGTGTTTGGCGGCGCTGTCCCTGTCCCGGAAAAGCCCGGTGCATTCGGCCACGATATCCACGCCGGCGTCTTTCCAGCCGATATCGGCCGGATCTTTTTCCGCAAAAACCCGGATGGTTTTGCCGTTGACCGAAATGGCGTTGTCTTGTGCAATGATCTCCGCATCCAGGCGCGGGTGTACCGAGTCATAAATCAAGAGGTGGGAAAGGGTTTTGGTGTCCATGATATCGTTGACTGCTGTTACCTCGATGTCGGATCGGTTCATGGCAGCCCTGAAAACCAGTCTGCCGATTCTGCCCATTCCGTTGATGCCGAGTTTGATGGCCATTTTCTTTCCTCCTTAAAAATGTGATATTCACAATAAACAAAGTTTGCTGTTTATTCCCGCTTGTTGCCTTTTAAAATATCGCTGGCAAGGGAAATGCTTTTTTTGCCGTAAGCCTCAATGGTCTTGGCCAGTACGTCGAGCTTTGATTCCCGGTTGCGGGCGTTGGCCGCCTTGATCAGCACCGGCAGGTTGACCCCGGAAATGACCTCAATGCGGCCTTCCTCCAGAAACGAGTAACTCAGATTCGAGGGCGTGCCCCCAAACATGTCCGTAAGGATAATCACACCCTCGTTTTCGTCCACATACTGCACAGCCTTGTCAATCTTGCTTCTGAGTTTGTTGACATCCTGGGACAGGTCTATGGAGACCGCGGTTACGGCCCTGGGCCGTTCATCGA
>JAGTVF010000009.1 GCA_018224315.1 Desulfobacterales bacterium
AGCCGGTCAAAACCGAAAATCAGTTTCTTTTGATCCCGTACTTGGCCGCCTTTCGAACCACTGAAGGCGCGCTGATGCCAAGGGCCCGGGCAATTTCCCGGGTGGTGCCCAGGGTCTCATACGCCCGCTGGAGAAGCTGCTTTTCCAAACCCTGGGTGGCATCTTTTAACGGCATGAGTTCGGGGAAAAAACCCGGCCACTGGCTGTCGCCGTCCCAGGACCCGGCCCCGCATACAGATGCCGGAAGATCGCGTCGGGTAATGACATCATCAGGCGACATCACCATCACCCTTTCCACAAGGTTTCGCAGCTCCCGGATATTGCCGGGCCAGCTGTAACGCTCGAAAACATCAACCACATCGGGCGAAAACCGCTTTTCCATGCCGTAGCTGCTGTTAAACTGCTTTAAAAAACTGGCCACAAGAAACTTGATCTCCCCGGCCCGCTGCCGCAGGGGCGGTATACCCAGGGGAACCACGCTCAACCGGTAATACAAATCTTCCCGGAATTTGCCGGCCTGCATCATTTCCACCAGATCCTTGTTGGTGGCCGCGATAATCCGGACATCGAACTTTTTGAATTCAGATCCGCCCACCCGGTTAAATTCGCATTCCTGCAGAACCCGAAGAAATTTCGCCTGGAAATCACAGGGCAGGTCCCCGATTTCATCAAGAAACAGTGTACCGCCGTCAGCCATTTCAAAGTATCCGGGCTTACCGCCCTTTTTCGCCCCTGTAAAGGCGCCCTCCTCGTATCCGAAAAGCTCGGACTCCAGCAGATTCGGCGGAATGGCGCTGCAGTTGACCCGGATAAAGGGCTGATTCTTTCGCAGACCGTGGGTATGAATAATCCCTGCCACAAGATCCTTGCCCGTGCCGGATTCCCCGGTGATCAGCACGGTGGAATCCACCCCGGCCAGGCGGATGGCGGTATCCACCAGCTCATGCATTTTCTCCGAGCCCACAACCAGGCCGTCGACATTCTTGACATCCCTGAGCTTATAGGAATCCAGCTCCCTTCGGTACTGCTCGGTCATTTTCTGGGTTTCGGCAAGCTGGTTCTGCAGTTCATAAAGCTCTGTGATGTCCCGGACGCTGGTGACCACCCGGAGGATTTGCCCTTTTTCGTCAAAAACCGGCCGTCCGGTGGCCAGCAGGGATTTGCCGGTGCTGGTCTTCTGGATAATGCTCTGGGCCTGTTTTTTTTCCAGCACGATCAGGGTCACGGACTGGGAGAAAAACCCGTCAGCCACCAATTTTTTCATGTTTTTGCCGTAAAAGCCGGAGGTATCCAGCCCGGTGATCTCGTCATAGGCCCGGTTGATCCGAAGGACATTGGCCTCGCCGTCACAGACAAAAATGCCGTCAGACGAAGATTCAATAATGGCGTCCAGATCTTTGTTTAACTCCTTTACCGCCTCAAGCTCATCCACGATGCTTTCCAGATCCGCGGTATCCTGGAATATGGCCACGGCCCCGATAATTTTGTCATCAATCCATATGGGATAGCTGCGGATAAAATAGGGATGATTGTTAATCGACACCTTACAAAGCGGGGGCACCTCGCCTGTCTCAATGATCTGTGGCAGATTGATATCAGGAATGAGCCGATGGATGCTGCTGCCGTAGAGTTCCTCACCGTTTCTGTCCAGAACATCCTTTGCCGACCGGTTCATGAAATTGATCCGCCCGTCCGGGCCGGCTGCGATGATCAGGTTTCTCGACGACTGGATAATGGCGTCAATGATATTGCGGGTCACCTTGTAGTGATCATGATAGGTCCTTGCCACATCCTGCACACTGATAATGCCCACGGCTTTGCCCTTTTCCACCACAGGAAAACAGGAACAGGGCATTTGGATGGGATCGGCAATCTCCTCATCCTGATAAAACGTCCTGACATTGCGTGACATATGCCCGCCCACCGGACCATCAAGATCAGCGCCGGTCCTGATTGCATCACATACGTGATCTTTGGTAAAAACCCCCAGAAATCCGCCGGAATCATCAACGACACACCCGGCATCTGTTTTGCGCTCAGCGAAAACAGCGGCTGCCTCCCGAATGGTATTTTCATAGGAAAACAAGCAGTTATTGCTGTTTTCAAGAAATTTTCTGATTTTCATACACCCTCTTTGATCCCGTTTCATGCAGCCCCGGATCTTTCAAAAACCCGTTTTCCGCAGGCCCGCAAAAGTCAATTGACAATAGTTCATGCAAATTTCATTCTCAAGGGAATTTTCGTCCTTGAAAATCATATCAGGTTACCTTTTTGTGACATTTCCGCGGCTTTGGCAGCCCCGGCATTGACAGCGGCGTGCGGCCCATATATTGATAGATTTGTCCGAAACAAATTTGATGAGCCTGTAAAAAGTCTTTTTTACAGGCAATGTTAAGTTTTTAAGTGTCCAGTAAAACAAAAAAGCAGGTGCATGCATGGAACTGTTGCTCATCGGCGGAAGCGATGCCGGTATCAGCGCGGCCCTGGCCGCCCGGCAGATCAACCCGGAAACCCGGCCCACGATTGTGCTGGCCGACCCCTATCCCAATTTCAGCATATGCGGCCTGCCCTTTTACCTTTCCGGGGAGGTGGCCGACTGGAAGACCCTGGCCCATCGGGATCTGGCCGCCATTGAGGCCCAGGGCATCACCGTAGAGACAAACCACCGGTGCACGGCCATTGATCCGGCAAAAAAGACCGCCTCCATTGACACCCCCTCGGGTGCCAACCAGACCCTGACCTGGGACAAGCTGGTGCTGTGCACCGGCGCCCGGTCCACCGCCCCGCAAATCCCCGGTCTGGATCTGCCCGGGGTGTTTTTTCTGCGATGGATGGATGACAGTTTTGCCATAGATGAATTTATCCGCCGCAAAAAGCCCCAATCCATCATCATCATCGGCGCGGGCTATATCGGCTTGGAAATCGCCGATGCCATGACCCGACGGGGCCTTGGGGCAACAGTGCTGGAATACGCGCCCTCGGTGCTGACCACACTGGATGCCGACATGGGCGCACTTGTGAGAAATGAGCTTGAAAACAACGGGGTCCGCGTATTGACCGGGGTTGCAGCCAGGGGCATCCGGCAGCACGAAAACGGCCTGATGGTCGATGCCCGGCAGCCCGGGGAAAAACACATTGAAATTGCGGGCGATATGGTGCTTGTGGCAACAGGTGCCCGCCCGCAGACCGAGCCCGGGCTTTCCGCCGGCATTGAAACCGGTTTTTCCGGGGCCATACGGGTCAACGCCCGGATGGAAACCAATCTGGCAGACATCTATGCAGCCGGCGACTGCGCCGAGACCCGCCATCGCCTTTTGGACCGGAACCTGTGGCTGCCCCTGGGCACCACCGC
>JAGTVF010000010.1 GCA_018224315.1 Desulfobacterales bacterium
TTGATATTCAAAAAATGAGCGCCAGGCTACGGGGTTATTTTCCGGGTACGGTCGGTTGACCCGGGCAACGCATTGATATCCAGGCAGGTTTTTGTTGATGGGCCTTGATTTTTTATCCGTCTTGCGGGGTGTTTTTACCTTTGCCGTATATGTAGGGTTTACCGGGGTGCTGTGCGTGTTTTTTTTTCTGGTGGCTGCGGTGAAATTCCTGGTTCCGGTAAAAGCGGTGCAAAAGCGCGCCGGCCGGGTTCTGGACCGGATTGCCAGCGGCATGTGGGTGGCTTGTTCCGTGTGGACCCACCGGATTTTGGGCCGGGTGGCATATGATATCCGGGGGCAGGCGGATCTGCACATGGGGCGCTGGTGTTTAATTGTTTCCAATCACCAGAGCTGGGTGGATATCCTGGTGTTAATCCGGGTGCTGGCCGGCCGGGTGCCGCCATACAAGTTTTTTATCAAAAAAGAACTGCTGTGGCTGCCTTTGATGGGGCAGTGTTTCTGGGGGCTGGATTTTCCGGTGATGAAGCGATATCCAAAGCATGTGGTGGAAAAACACCCTCATCTGAAGGGACAGGACCTGGAGACCACCCGCAAATCCTGCGAGAAATTTCGCCACACCCCCGTGGCGGTGATGAATTTTATGGAAGGCACCCGGTTTACCCGTCATAAGCACAAAAAACAGAACTCTCCCTACCGGCACCTGTTAAAGCCCAGGGCGGGCGGGATGGCCATGATACTCTATGCCATGGGCGATCAGTTGCAGGATCTGGTGGACATCACCATTGCCTATCCCGATGGTGTGCCCGGTCTGTGGAAATTTTTCTGCGGCCAAACCCGGCGTGTCCGGGTGGATGTCCGGCTGCGGTCCATTCCCGAAGATTTAAAAGACGGCCGGTATTTTGCCGATCAGCAGGGCCGGGACCGGTTTTATCAATGGCTGGATCAGTTGTGGGTCCAAAAGGATCAGACCATGGGCGGGCTTTTGTCTGATTAATCCCGGCGGCTGTGCTGGTTAAAAATGACCTCCGCAGCCGCAGTCGCACCCGCTGCAGGCCGTGATTTCCGCCATGGCCCGCACCACCTCCCGGGCATCGGCCGGGGTCACGGATACGATTTTCAGGTTTAGATAAAACGGATCCAGGGCAATTTTCAGCCGCAGGGGAAAGGGAAAAATATGGCCGAAAAATTCGGGTATGGCCGATTTGCTGATTTCCAGGCTCAGCTGCTCATCTGCGTGCCGGCCTTCGATTTTCCGTTCCAGGGGGGTCAGGCCCTCTTTTCCGATGCCAAAAATAAACCCCACCGGCTCCGGGTCCATGACTTCGGTGCCCGATGGGCGCTTGCCGGCCGAAACCTGTAAATCCACCTTGATTAAGGGCTCAATGTGTTGTTTTCCTGTTTTCATCTGCCTTCCTTTAATCTGTGACGCCTTGCTTCGTCTTTTTGGCTTCTACATAACACAGGCCCGGACCGGGCATCAATACAAGTTGATACCATGTCGGCAATTCGATGTTTCCGGCAGGGGCCGGGTGTATCACGGCCGGGCAGTGTCTCATTGAGACAGGGAGGGAAAGGTCTGCCCAAAAGCCTGAAATAGTGGGCCCTGCCTTGTGGCACAAAAATTGATAGAAGATAGGGCAAAGCTTGAAAAGTGATGCGGAATGGATATTTTAAGAATTTGTAGCCATAAACATATCAATTCAAGGAGGAAGAAATGGGAAAGACCATGCAGCATTTAAAGGACGCATTTGCCGGCGAATCTCAGGCCAACCGCAAGTATCTGGCTTTTGCCAAACAGGCCGAAAAAGAGGGCTATCCGGCTGCGGCAAAACTTTTCCGGGCCGCAGCCGCGGCTGAAACCGTGCATGCCCACGCACATCTGCGGGCCATGGGCGGCATCGGAAACACTGCCGATAACCTCAAAGAGGCTGTCGAGGGTGAAACCTATGAGTTTAAATCCATGTATCCGGAGATGATCGAAGATGCCCGGGCAGAGGGCGAAAAGGCTGCGGACCAGAGCTTTACCTGGGCAAACGAGGTGGAGCAGATCCATGCCGGGCTTTACCGAAAGGCCCTGGATGAACTGGGCCAGGGCGAGGAAGTGGAATGCTATTGGGTCTGCTCTCTTTGCGGCAACACCGTGGCCAACGAGCCCCCGGATGTGTGTCCGGTATGCAAGGCCAAGTCCAAAGCCTTTGAAAGGGTGGACTGATTTTGGCGGCCATGTGCCGGCCCGGGCAAAAAAGCCGGCCCGGGCCGGCACTGCCAGCCGTGTGCCGGTTACCGGCTCAAAATCTGTTCGAAAAAGTCATTGCCCTTGTCGTCAATGATGATAAATGCGGGAAAATCCCGCACGCGTATCTTGTAGACCGCTTCCATTCCCAGTTCGGCAAAATCGATGACTTCCACTTTGGTTATGCAGTCCCTGCCCAGCCGGGCCGCGGGCCCGCCGATGGAGCCCAGGTAAAATCCGCCGTAATCCTTGCACGCATCTTTGACCATGGCTGATCGGTTGCCCTTGGCCAGGGTGACAAATGCGCCGCCGTGTTTTTGGAACAGGGGCACGTAAGGATCCATGCGCGCGGCCGTGGTGGGGCCGAAAGCCCCGGATGCATGGTTTTGCGGGGTTTTGGCCGGGCCTGCATAATAGATGATGTGATCCTTGATGTAATCCGGGAGCTGTCCGGTCTTTTCCAGCTGCTCATTGATCCGGGCATGGGCGATGTCTCTGGCCACCACAATATCGCCGGAAAGCAGCAGGCGGGTGGTAACCGGATAACCGGAAAGCTCCTTTCTGATTTCTTCCATGGGGCGGTTTAGATCAATTTGCACAGCCGGGGTGTCCACGGCCGGGGCATCGGGCAGAAACCGGGCCGGATCGGTATCGAGTTGTTCCACAAAAACCCCGTCTTTTGTGATCTTGCCCTTGATGTTGCGGTCTGCGCTGCAGCTGACCCCGATGCCGATGGGACACGATGCCCCGTGTCTGGGCAGGCGGATGACGCGCACGTCATGGCAGAAATATTTCCCTCCGAACTGGGCGCCCAGGCCCAGCTGTTGGGATGCGGCCAGAAGCTTTGCTTCCATGTCCGGATCGCGAAAGGCGTGGCCGTATTGGTTTCCTGAAACAGGCAAAGTGTCGAGATATCCGGCCGTGGCCAGTTTTACGGTCTTGAGATTGGCTTCAGCCGAGGTGCCGCCGATGACAACGCTCAAATGATAGGGCGGACAGGCGGCGGTGCCCAGGGATTTCATTTTTTCGGTTAAAAAGGGAATCAGTTTTTTTTCGTTTAATACCGCTTTGGTTTCCTGAAACAGGTAGGTTTTGTTGGCTGATCCGCCGCCCTTGGCGATCATGAGAAAGCTGTAGGCGTCGCCTTCGGTGGCGTAGAGCTCGATTTGGGCCGGCAGGTTGCAGCCGGTGTTTTTTTCCGTGTACAAATCCAGGGGGGCGTTTTGGGAATAGCGAAGGTTGTTTTGGGTGTATGCGTCAAATACGCCCTTGGAAAGGGCTTTTTCGTCATCTGCGCCGGTCCAGACCTGCTGGCCCTTTTTGCCGATGATCACCGCCGTGCCCGTGTCCTGGCACATGGGAAAGACGAATTCAGCTGAAATCACAGCATTTTTCAGCATTTCCAGGGCCACGAACCGGTCGTTGTCCGAGCTTTCCGGATCATTTAAAATATCGGCCAGCTGTTGCAAATGCCGGGTCCGGTAAAGGTGGGCCACGTCTGTGAAGGCAGATTTTGCAAGCTCGGACAGGGCTTCGGGCGCCACCCTGAGTATGGGCCGGCCTTCAAATTCGGCCATGCCAACACCGGCATCACTGAGTTTTCGGTACTGCGTGTCATCGGCTCCCAGGGGGAACATGGGCTGATAATGAAACTCGGCCATCACAGACTCCTTTGCTTTAAAGGGTTCACTGTTTTATTTGATTTCTTCCATGGCCCGGCCATAGGTTTTCAGGGCACAGAAGTCACCGCACATGGTGCAGACGTCCTTGTCGTGGTCCTCGCTTTGGGCCCGCATGGCCCGGGCTTTTTCCGGATCAATGGCATGGGCGAAAACCGAGGGCCAGTCAAAGCCTCTTCGCGCAGCCGTCATTTCCCGGTCCCGGTCCCATGCGCCGGCCACGCCCTTTTCCAGGTCCCCGATATGGGCGGCGATTTTGGAGGCCATAACGCCTTCGCGCACTTCATCCACACCAGGCAGGGTCAGGTGCTCGGCCGGGGTCACGTAGCAGAGAAAATCCGCGCCTGCAGCCGCAGCAATGGCACCGCCAACGGCTCCGGCAATATGGTCGTGGCCGGCGGCAATATCGGTGGGAAGCGGTCCCAGCACGTAATAAGGGGCCTGTCCGCACAACTGCTGCTGTAGTTTCATGTCCATGGCGATCCTGGACAAGGGCACATGCCCAGGTCCTTCAATCATTACCTGAACCCCGGCATCCCGGGCCTGTTGGGCCAGTTGTCCGAGCACCACCAGCTCGCTGATCTGGGCCCGGTCCTGGGCGTCAAAAATGGTGCCCGGCCGCAGCCCATCGCCCAGCGACAGGGTCACGTCATGAGCCCGGACGATTTCCAGCAGGCGGTCATATTGGCAATATAACGGGTTTTGCGCATTGTTGCGGGCCATCCATTCCGCCAGCAGGCTGCCGCCCCTGGAAACCATGCCCAGATGCCGGCTGCATTGTTTGAGCACCTTTAGGGTTTCCGTGGTAATGCCGCAGTGCACGGTGATAAAATCCACCCCTGCCCGGCACTGGGCTTCAATTTCATCAAAAATATCATCAGAAGTCAAATCAATGCAGGCCCGTCCTGCTGCCAGCATTCGGCTGACGGCCTTGTAAACCGGTACAGTGCCCACCATTACGGGACTTTTGTCCAGTATGGATCGCAGGATTGCATCCAGGTCCCCGCCGGTGGACAGATCCATGACCGCATCAGCGCCCGCGGCTGCGGCGGCATCGAGTTTGGCCAGTTCATGGGCGGGGTCATGCCGGCTGGGCGATGTGCCGATATTGGCGTTGACCTTGGTGCAAAGCCCTTTTCCGATGCCTCGAAAGTGAAATTGCCGGGCGATGTTTTTGGGGATCACCACCTGGCCCAAAGCGATTTTATCGCGCAGTTTCTCCGGGGAGATCTGTTCATATTCCGCCACCTGGCGCATTTCATCAGTGATGCGGCCGGCTTTGGCCGATTCGAGCTGTGTCATGGAAATATCCTGTTTTTGTTTTTTTATTCACTAAAGATTGATGGCACCGTAAATGGATATAAACCACAGAGGACACAGAGCTCACGGAGAAGGCTTCTTATAAATAATGGTTTCTCTGTGGCCTCTGTGGTTAAGCAATGGATCCCCGAAAGTTCCTTACAATCAGACCTTACCGGCCAGCTCGCCGGCCACCTTGCGGCCGGAAAGCAGCATCCCGCCGAAGATCGGTCCCATGCGGGGCCCGCCGGCTGTGGCATTGGCCGCCATACCGGCCACGTACAGGCCGGGAAAGATTTCCTTTGTGTTTTCCGTGGTATCGCTTTCGGCCCGGTCCGCCCACATGGCCTTCTGGCCCACGATGCCGCCGGTGGATGTATTGAGGCGGCCGGGGTTTTTCTTGTCCACCATCTGCACCACATCCGTGTCATGGCCGGTGGCGTCAATGACGTAGCCTGCGCGCACCGTGAGCGGATCCACGTGCAGACCTGTCATTTCCACCGGCGACCAGTTGATCACCAGGCCTTCGACCCGGTCGGGCCGCATCATCACATCTTCGACGCTGATGCAGTTAAATATGGTCAGCCCGGCGCGCAGGGCTTCGGCGGTCAATGACGCCACCGCCTCGATCCCGTCTGCGGTGTAGTAATCATCCTGGTACTGCCGGTAACGAATGCCAAAGGCATCCAGGATCTCCAGGGCTTCTGCCTGGACCACGATTTCGTTAAACAGCATGCCGCCGCCCCACATGCCGCCGCCGATGCTGAGCTTGCGTTCAAACAACACCACCTTTTTGCCGGCCTTTGCCAGAAAATATCCGGCCACCAGGCCCGAGGGGCCGGCGCCCACAATGGCCACATCGGTTTCCAGGTTGTCTGTGAGCTTTTGGTGATACCGCTCGATGATGGCCCGGGAAATCATAATTTCGTCAAGTGCCATGACTGCATTCTCCTTGATTCTTTGGTGTTAAAACAAAAAAGCCGTTTTCCCGGCCGGGAAAACGGCTTAACGTCCATTTGCGAGCAGATGTGCAAGGCATGGATATGTTTGCAGCGTTTTCCCTGCGCAGGCATTACCCTGATCAGGTTGAAAGGGTTATCCGCGCATTTGTGCGGATTCTCAGCCGGAAGTCGGCACCCCCAACGGCGGTTTCAGATTGTTGTATTGGATACAGTAAAGATCTGTTGCAGCGGGTGTCAAGAAAAATTTTAAAAACCTGAAACACTCTGTTTCGGTCAAAACATGTTCGCGGGTCAGGGCGTTTTTGTGATTTCAAACATGCGGCCGCATGCATCCTGGCGGGCTGCGCAAAACCGGGGGCCCCGGCTGTTGACCGGTTCGGCCACAACGCTCAAAGCTTTTTCCGGGGTGTTGTTGGTTTGGCTGATATGGGCCAGGATCACATTCTTAAGCCGGTCATGGATGACTTCCATGAGCAGATCCCGGGCAGCCTCATTGGAAAGGTGGCCTGTGCGGCCCTTGACCCGCTGCTTGGTGGGCCAGGGATAGGGGCCTTGCTCGAGCATGGATACATCGTGATTGGCTTCGAGCACCAGCAGATCGCACCCTGCCAGGTGATGGCGGACCATGGCCGTGGCAACGCCCAGGTCCGTGGCAATACCGATTTTGCCGGCATTGTTTTCCACGGTAAAGCCTGCGGGTTCGGCCGCGTCATGGGAAATGGAAAACGGGCGGAAAACAAGGTCGTTTACGGCAAACCGGGTGCCGCAGAAAAACGGGCAGAACGCGTCAATGCGGCCAAGGTGGCGGGCTGCGGCCTTTTGCGTGCCGTCATTGATGTAAACCGGCAGGTTGTAGCGCCGGGCCAGCACGCCCACGCCGGTGATATGATCGTGGTGCTCGTGGGAAACCACCAGGGCGTCAAGATTGCGGGGGCAGAGGCCCTGCTGCTGCATCCGGCGTTCGATCTGCACCCCGGAAAGGCCGGCGTCAATTAAGACAGCGGTTTGGTCTGAGGCCACATAAATGGCATTGCCCTTACTCCCGCTGGCCAGCATGCAGATACAGAGCCGGGCGGTAAGATCCGGCGATGACACGCACGACCGGGAGGCGGATGCGCCAAAAGGGGGTTGCTGTTTCATATGCCGGTATGCCCAAATCCACCGGAGCTGCGTTTTGAGTCCGGCAGGCGGTCCACAAGTTCCACCTGCACTCGGCTCACCGGGCTGATGACCATTTGGGCGATTCTGTCGCCCCGGTTGACCATAAAAATCGATGGACCGTGATTGATCAGGGCCACCTGGATTTCTCCGCGATAATCGGCATCAATGGTGCCCGGTGAGTTGATCAGGCCGATGCCGTGCTTGACGGCCAAACCGGACCTGGGCCGGATCTGGGCCTCGTGGTCTGCGGGCAGGCACACGGCAAAACCCGTGGGAATCAGCCGGATTTCTCCCGGCCCGACGGCCACGGGTTTATTTACGGCCGCGCACAAATCCATGCCCGCCGAATGCGCGGTCATGTATTGGGGCACGGCAATGTCTGCATCCGATTCCGGTCTTATCCGGCGGCACTGGATCACGGGTTTGTCCGGCATATGGAAAAAGGCTGTTTATTTGTCGTTTTTTTTCGGCGGCCTGCGGGATCGGTTGTCTTTGTCCCTGCTGCCGCGGTTATCTCTGGGTTTGGATTCGTTCTCCTCCTTTGCCGGGGCTTCGAGCAGGGCTTTGTGGCTTAAGCGGATTTTGCCGTCCCGGATGTCAATAACCTTGACCTGCAGCTTGTCGCCTTCCTTGACAATGTCGGTTACACTTTTGACCCGGTAATGGGCAAGTTCGGAGATGTGTACCAGGCCTTCGGTTTTGGCCTTGATCTGGACAAATGCGCCAAAATCCGTGACCCGGACAACAGTGCCCTCATATACCTGGCCGATTTCCGGCTCAGAACCGATATCCCGGACCATTTCAGCGGCAGCCTCGCCTTCCTCCTTTGAGAATGCGGCGATTTTCACAAGTCCGCTGTCGTTGATCTCGATATGCGTGTTGGTGTCGTTCTGGAGCTGGCGGATGTGCTTGCCGCCGGGTCCGATCAGTTCGCCGATACGCTCCGGGCTGATCTGCACGGTGGTCACATTGGGGGCATATGGAGAAAGCTCTTCGCGCGGGGCGTTGAGGGTTTCCTCCATGCGGTCCAGGATGTGGATGCGACCCCTTTTGGCCTGCTCCAGGGCTGTTTCCAGGATGCTTCGGGACAGTTCCTTGACCTTGATGTCCATCTGCAGAGCGGTGATGCCCTTGCGGGTACCGGCCACCTTGAAGTCCATATCCCCGAACTGATCCTCGTCGCCGAGAATGTCAGAGAGGATCACAGATTTTTCCCCGTCGGTGATCAGGCCCATGGCAATGCCCGATACCGGTGCGGTCACCGGAACCCCGCCGTCCATCAAAGCCAGGCTGGATGCGCAAACCGTGGCCATGGACGATGATCCGTTGGATTCCAGCACTTCCGAAACCAGGCGGATGGTGTAGTCAAACTCCTCCTTGGCCGGAATGACCTTTTCAATGGCCCGCTTGGCCAGCGCTCCGTGGCCGATATCCCTTCGGCTGGGACCGCCGGGGCGCTTGACCTCTCCCACGGAATAGGGCGGAAAGTTGTAATGGAGCAAAAACGGGTAGGTCTCGTCTCCCAGAAGCGTTTCCACCCGCTGTTCATCCTGGCCCGAGCCCAGGGTCAGGGCGGCGAGCACCTGGGTTTCTCCTCTGGTAAACAGCGCGCTGCCGTGGACCCGGGGAAGCGGAGCGGTCTCGCAGGAAATGGGGCGCACCTGGTCGGTTGCGCGGTTGTCAATGCGTTTTCCCTCTTTGAGAATCATGTCCCGGCAGATCTGTTTTTGCAGGTCCCCAAGGATTTCCCTGGCTTCGGACTGGCGTTCGGCAAATTCCTCGCCCAAATCCTCTATGGCCTGTTTTTTGACATTGGTCAGGGCCTGGCGCCGCTCGAGCTTGTCTGTGACCGTCAGGGCCTGGCGTATGTTTTCTGCGGCCAGCTGCTCTATGCGCTCGGCTAAGCTTGCGTCTTTCTCCGGAAGGGCAAAGGGGCGTTTTTCCCGGGCCATGCTGTCGCGCAGCTTCTCCTGAATATCGATTAAGGGCTGCATTTCCTTGTGGGCAAAAAAGATGGCTTCGGTCATTTCCCCTTCAGAGACAAAATCGCCGCCGCCTTCCACCATGATGATCCCGTTTCTGGAGCCGGCCACGATCAGGTTGATATCTGACTGCTCCCACTGGTCAATGGCCGGGTTGATGACGTAGCTGCCTTCAATCCGGCCTACCCGCACACAGGCAATGGGACCGTCAAACGGGATGTCTGACAGCTCCAGGGCGGCCGATGCGCCGATCATGCCCAGAACATCGGGTTCGTTCTGCTTGTCCATGGACAGCACGGTGGCAATGACCTGGGTTTCGTAGTTGTAACCCTTGGGAAACAACGGCCGGATGGGCCGGTCAATAAGCCGGGAGGTGAGGGTTTCTTTTTCACTGGGCCGGCCGATTTCCCTGCGGAAGTAATTGCCCGGGATTCGGCCCGCGGCATAGATTTTTTCCTGATATTCCACGGTAAGCGGCAGAAAGGTGGCATCCGGCCTGGGATCGGCACTGGATACGGCTGTCACCAGCACCATGGTTTCCCCGTACTGAACCAGAACCGAGCCCGAGGCCTGCTTGGCCAGCTTGCCGGCCTGGATGCTCAGCGTCTCGCCGCCGATCTGGGTTTTAAATGATATTTCCATATTCAACTCCTGAGTCTCTCAACAAGAATGTAAATTGATTTGGCTGTATCCGGTCAAATGGGGCTGTGCCCCAACAACCGGGGTTTTACAATATTGCAGACCCTGTTTAAGGATTTTACCGGCATTTCCGGCATTGACGCGCCAAAAGGGCGCGCGAAATTTGTATTATTGATCCTGAGTGGTTTCGGGTCAAACCCGCACACCGTTAAAACGGTTTCTATTGCTAAACTGTTCTATTTCCGGATGCCAAGTTGTTTGATCAAATCGCGATAACGGGTGATATCCTGGTTTTTCAAATAGTTTAACAGGCGCCTGCGGCGGCCCACCATCACCAGCAGTCCGCGGCGGGAATGATGATCCTTTTTATGGGTTTTCAAGTGCTCGGTGAGATTGATGATCCGCTCTGTCAAAAGGGCGATCTGGACTTCCGGTGAGCCGGTGTCCACATCGTGGCGCTTGAAGCGTTCAATGGTGTTCTGCTTGTTTTCCACGGCGATATTCAATTTGGCCTCCTTAAAGATCTTTTTTCTTTTTCGTCTCTATATCACAGGTATCAGGTGTAATGAAAGACGCAACAATATGAATAGTTAATTTTGTCCGGACTTTTGCCTGTTTTTTTTTCAATGACAGCAACCAGCCGATCTTCCGGATCCAGTATCCGGAACCGGCCGCCTGCATCGGTGGCTGATTCCGGTTGAACGTCGCCTGCGGCAATGGGCCGGCCATGCCGGATTTTCTCCAAGAGATCCGGATCTGCGGCATATGCCGGAATGTCTGCGATGGCCCCGGCCATGGAAATCACCCATGGCTGCAGTTGAGCAGGGGTTTCCACCTTTTCCAGATCCGCCAGCGCCGCGGCCTCATGGATGCCAAATCCGCAGCTTTCGGTTCTCACCAGCCGGCTCAGATGCCCTCCGCTGCCCAGGGCGTGGCCGATGTCCGCACAAAGGCTGCGGATATAAGTCCCCGCGCTGCACGTTACGTCAAAACAAATATCGGGCAGATCAATGCCGGTGACCCGAATGCTTTCGATGCGTACGGTTCGTGCGGGTTTCTCCACCGGCGTGCCGTTTCTGGCGTAGCGGTAAAGCGGCACGCCATTGTGCTTTAGCGCCGAAAATACCGGCGGAACCTGCTGGATATCTCCGGTAAAGCTTTCTACGGTCTGGCAGATCCGGTCCCCGGTCAAGTCTATGGCCGGGTGGCGGGCTGTGATTTCACCGGTGCAGTCCAGGGTGTCGGTTTCCGTGCCCAGGTGCAGCACGGCCTTGTATTTTTTTGTCCCGTGAAGAAAAAACCGGGACAGGCGCGTGGCGCGGTTGATCGGGCAAATCAGCACGCCGGTGGCAAAGGGGTCGAGCGTGCCGGTGTGGCCAATTTTTTTTACGCCCGGCAGCCGCTTGAGCCGGCTGACCACGGCTGCAGATGTCATATTCGCAGGCTTGTTGACCACAACAATGCCGTCCGGCCGATCCGCTGCCTGCGCTATTTTCTGGTGCACCCTGTTTTCCGGATCCTGTTTCCGGCCGCTGTGCATGGTTATCATAAGTGGCCGGCCATGGCGTAAAGCTCATCTTTTAAATCCGGAAGGGCGCTTTGTATGTCAAATCCGGCAGCGCTCCGGTGGCCGCCGCCGCCGAAAACCGCTGCGAGATTGGCCACATCCACTGATCCGTCAGACCGCAGGCTTACGTGAAAGACGCTGCTTTTTTGCCGTTGCATCTGTCGGCTGCCTGCGCGTTCATAAAGCAGGGCCGCAACCTTGACGTTTTCGATGCGCCGGGCATAGTTGATCAACCCATTGATATCCGTGATTGAAGTTCCCGTAGCATGGAGCATGTTCTGGGTCAATGTCATAATCGAAAGCCGGCCGTTTTCCGAGACCTCTATGGTGTCGTAGAGCATGTTGAGCAGCTTGATTCGCTTCAGCGAAGTTGTTTCATATACGTGATGCGCCACCTTGTGGGGATCAGCCCCCTGGCAGACCATTTCATGACAGATTTTAAAGGCTTCCGGCGTGGTGTTGGAAAACCGGAAAGAACCTGTATCTGCCATGATTCCCGTATAAATGGCATAGGCCATGGGACATGTGATGGGCATTTCCATTTCCCGCAAAAGCCGGTGGAGAATCTCCGTAGTGGCCGAGGCCTTAGGGTCGATCAGCTGGTAATTGCCAAACCGGGTGTTGGTTGCGTGATGATCGATATTGATGACCGTGGGAATCCGGCTGATGGACTCGGCGGCTTTGCCCACGCGCTGCAGATCCGAGCAGTCAAGGATCACGGCCGTGTCATAGGCCGTTATATCGCCGGGCTCGTTTTTGATTCGGTGGATCGACGGCAGAAAATGATAGACCGCAGGCAGCACACTTTCATTGTACAACTGTACTTTTTTCTTCAGCCCTTCTTCCAGCGCCAGGCCCAGGGCCAGCAGCGAGCCGATGGCATCGCCGTCCGGGTGGATATGGGTTGCCAGCAGTACGCGTCTACTCTTCTTTAGTTGTTGGATGATCTGGTTCATGTTCATTGTGCAACCGCTTGAGCACGCTTTCGATATGCATGCCGTAGTCAATGGATTCGTCGTAGAAAAATTCCAAATCCGGCATATACCGAAGTTCCAGTTCCCGGGCAAGACTGTTTTTGATAAAGCCGTGGGCTTTTCTAAAGCCCGCGGCCGCATCTTCCCGGGAGGAAAAATGCCCGGAAGTGACAAAATAAATCCGGGCCAGTTTCAAATCCCCGGTCATTTTCACACCGGTAATGGAAACCGAGGCCAGCCGGGGGTCCTTGATTGATTTGAGCAGTATTTCAGAAAGGGTCTGCTGGATCAGACCGCTGACCCTTTCGGCACGGCCGTAGGGCTTCATATGTTGTGAATCTCCGTTTCCATGTCCGTAACTTCGGCCAGTTCCAGACGGCAGATGAATTCATAGAGCTTGTCCATCTGCGAATTTATCGTCCGCCGGTCATTTCCCACCAGGGCAAAGCCGATTTTGGCGCGCTGATGCATATCATTGAAGTCGACTTCGGCAATGGCCGCGTTAAAGCTGTTTCTGCTCCGGGCGATAATCGACTTGATGATTTTGCGTTTTTCTTTCAATCCATGGCACTCGTACAGCCGGAAGGTCAGGGTGCCGAATCCGATGACCATAGGTCTTAGTCAATCACGGGTTTGATTTCTTCAAGCCAGTAGCATTCAATGATGTCACCGATTTTGATATCATTGAATTTTTCAATGCCCATACCGCATTCGTAATTATGGGTCACTTCCCTGACATCGTCCTTGTATCGTTTCAGCGAAGCCAGCTTGCCTTCATGGATGACAATGCCGTCGCGCACCAGGCGGATGGGCTGGCCCCTCTGGATCTTGCCTTCAAGCACCATGCAGCCGGCAACCGCTCCTGTGCCGGGCACGTGGAATACCTGTCGCACCTCGGCACGGCCAAGCACGCGGTCTTCAAACCGGGAGTCCATCATGCCCACCATGGCATCTTTGATGTCCTTGATGGCATTGTAGATCACGTTGTAATACTTGATATCCACGCTTTCATCCTCGGCCAGATGCGCCACCTTTGCCGCGGGCCGGACATTGAATCCCAGGATAATGGCATTGGACACGGCAGCCAAAGACACGTCGGATTCGTGGATGGTGCCGGCGGCCGAATGCACCACATTGACCTTGACCTCGTCTGTGGACAGCTTGGTCAAAGAATCCTTCAACGCCTCAATAGAGCCCTGCACGTCGGCCTTGATGATCAGGTTCAGATCCTTGACCTCGCCTTCCTGCATTTTTTCATACAGGCTTTCCAGGCTCATGCGCGTGGTTTTGGACAGGTCCTTGGAGCGCTGTTTTTCCATTCTGTGCTCGCTGACCTGTTTGGCGTCCTTTTCGTCAGCCACGGCCATCAGTTCATCGCCGGCCATGGGAACCCCGGACAGGCCGACGATTCCAACCGGGTAGGAAGGCCCGGCCTCCTTGACCGGTTTTCCCAGGTCATCGAACATGGCCCGGATCTTTCCGTAATAGATGCCGGAAACCACAGGTTCACCGGTATGCAGGGTGCCCTCGCTGATCAGCACCGTGGCCACCGGACCCCGGCCGGTTTCAAGCTTGGACTCCACAATAAAGCCCCGGGCCAGCTTGTTGGGATTGGCCTTGAGTTCCAGGACCTCGGACTGGAGCAGCACCATTTCCAGCAATTCGTCAAGGCCGGTTTCCTGCTTGGCCGATACCGGCACGCAGATGGTATCTCCGCCCCATTCCTCTGGAACAAGGTCTTTTTCCGCAAGTTCCCGCTTGATTTTGTCCAGGTCCGCCCCGGGCTTGTCAATTTTGTTGATGGCCACAATAATGGGTACGCCCGCGGCCTTGGAGTGGTCAATGGCCTCGATGGTCTGGGGCATGACCCCGTCATCTGCGGCCACCACCAGAATCACCAGGTCGGTTACCTTTGCCCCCCGGGCCCGCATGGCGGTAAATGCCTCATGGCCGGGGGTGTCGAGAAAGATAATGTCGCCGTTTTCATAGGGCACCCGATAAGCCCCGATGTGCTGGGTGATGCCGCCGGCTTCCTTTTCAGTAATCTTGGAATGGCGGATAACGTCGAGCAGCGAAGTCTTTCCGTGGTCCACGTGGCCCATGATGGTGACCACCGGCGGCCGGGGCCGCAGCTGCTCAGGGGCGTCTTCTTCGCTCTGGAAAATGGTTTCTTCTTCAAACGCGGCCTTTTCCACTTCAAACTGGTATTCCGAGGCCAGCAATTCAGCGGTTTCATAATCGACGCTCTGGTTTAGGGTCACCATCATGCCCATTTCCATGAGGCGTTTGATCAGCTCGTTTCCCTTAACCCCCATGCGCTTGGCCAGATCCGAGAGCACAACAGTATCATCGATTTTGATGCGCCGTTTGATGGCCTTTGGCGTTGTGATCTGGGGTCGCTGCTCTGATGCCGGACGGGTCGCCTTGCCCTTTTTTTTGCCTTTTTTGCCCCGCCCGAAGCGCTGGTCATATAATGCATCGCCTTCCACAACTTCCTTGCGTTTGAAGCCGGATTTTTTCCTTGCGGTTTTTTTGCCCTTTTCCGCCTCCTCGGCGGTTTCGGCAGCCGGCTTTTTCTTTTTGGAACGGCGCTTTGCCTCTTCAGTTCCGGGGGCGGCCGGCGCCGCCGGGGTCGTGTCTTTTGCCTTGGTTTCAGGCACCGGCGGGGTTTCTTCCGGTGCAGGCCGGGTGATTTCAGTCTCGGCTTCCGGCAGCCGGATGATTTTGGCCGGCTCCCCCTTTTTGGATTTCTTTTTGGGTTTTTTGGCTTTCGCGGATTTTTTGACTTCCGTATCAGCCGGTTCCCCGGGTTCTTCGGATTCGGGGGCCTCTGCCGGAGCTTCGGCCTGATGGTTTTCCGCCGGCGTTTCCATGTCAGCTGCCGGCTCTTTTTCGTCCCGGGCTTTCCGGGTCACGGAAGTTTCTTCCAAATCCTCAGCAACAAGCTGTTGCTTTTCCCCGGGAGTTTCTTCGGATTTGTCCGCCTCAGGGGCCCGGGTTGCTGCGGCTTTGGCGTCGGCTTCTTCCGGCCGGGTTTGAGCCGATGGTTCGGGACTCTCTTCGGGTGTTTTTTCAGGTGTCTTTTCAGGTTCAGGGGCAGCGGGCTCCATGGTTTCCGGTGGCTTGGCTTCTGGCTCTGGGGAAACCTGCAAAGAGGGGGTCTCCGGTTTTGTTTCCGGAGTTGGTGCTGCTTCTGTGTCTGCCTTGGCTTCCCCGGGGGATGGTGGGGTCTGGGCCTCGGCTTCCTCGGTTTTTTCAGCGCTTTTTTCTTCGGGTTTTTCAGCTTCCGGGGGTGTCGGGGCGGTTTGTCCGGCAGCTGTTTCTTCTGCCGGCCCGGCGCTCTGCTGTTCTAAATTCTCTTCTGCAGCGGTTTCGGTTTGCCGGGGGGCAGCCTTCCTGCGCCTGCGGATGACATTGGGCCTCACCCGTGTATCTTCCACCGCAACTTCCTTTTTCCGGCCGAAGATTGCGGTTTTAATCTGCTCGACAGTGTCGTCTTCCAGAGAACTGAGGTGACTGGACACCTCGATGTTGTTTTCCTGCATCTTGTCGAGCAGTTCCTTGTTGCCCATGTTCAGCTCTCTGGCAAGCTCAAATACTCTGCGTTTTGCCATCCATCCCCCTTGATTGTCCAGGGCGCCGCGTCAAACACTTTCGGCTGCCTTTATATTTCCTGATTTTGCGTGTCGTTGTCATCATCTCCGGCGCTGTTGTCTAAAGACCCATCGGCTGCATCATCTTCGGGTTCTGCCAGGTTCTGCTGGTTTGTGGCAGCTTCAATCAGGTCTTTTGCCTCCTGCTCAGACAGGTTGAACTCCTGGGCCAGTTCTTCGGGCAAAGCCTTGCTGACGTCTTCGGTGGAAAAATATCCTTTTTCAAACAGCAGATTGGCAAGGGTTTCGGTCATGCCGGGCAAATCCATCAAGGAAGCAAATCCAATTTGCAACCGCTCATTATATCGTTTTTCGCTGATTACATCAAGATGCCATCCGGATAATTTGGATGCCAGCCGGACATTCTGGCCCTGTTTGCCAATGGCAATGGACAGGGAGTCGTCCGGGACCACCACTTCCATTACGTGATTGACCTCATCGATGATAACCCGCGAGATTTCGGCCGGAGCCAAAGCGTTGCATACGAATTTGGCCGGATCGAGATGCCAGGGAATGATGTCGATTTTTTCGCCCTTTAATTCCTGGACCACGCTCTGGACCCGGCTGCCCTTGATCCCGACGCAGGCGCCCACCGGGTCAATATCCGGATCATTGGACCGGACGGCGATTTTGCCCCGGCTTCCGGCTTCCCGGGCCGCACCAATGACGCTGACCATGCCTTCGCTGATCTCCGGGACCTCGGTTTTAAAAAGGTTGATGAGAAAGTCCGGATGGGTCCGGGACAGCACAATCTGCGGCCCCCGGCTTTCATCATGGACTTTGAGAATATAGGCCCGGATCCGGTCCCCCCGCCGGTAAGTTTCGTTGGGGATCTGTTCGCGCTTGGGCAAAACCGCTTCGGCCTGTCCCAGGTTGACAATGATCTCGTTTCTGCTCACCCGCTGGACAATGCCGTTGACGATTTCTCCTTTGCGGCCGATGAAATTCTGATAGACCACACTTCGTTCAGCCGCCTTGAGCTTCTGGATGATGACCTGCTTGGCGGACTGGGCCGCAATCCGGCCGAATGTGGTGGTGTCCATCTTGGTGCCCAGGCTGTCGCCGGGTTCGCATTCCGGGTCCAGTTTCCGGCCTTCTTCCAGACTGATTTCAAAATCCGGATCTGTGATGGTTTCCACCACGTTTTTAAACTGAAAGACTTCGAGTTCCCCGGAGTCTTCATTGTACTGGATTTCAATATCAATTTTATTGCCGAACTTTTTTTTGACCGCGGATTGCAGGGCTTCTTCCAGTGTTTTGACCAGGACGTAAAAATCAATGCCCTTGTCCCGGCTTACCTGCTCAATAACGCGTTTCATATCTGTGATCAGCATTTGTCGTCTCCGTGATAATTCGTCAGCCTGGCTTTGGTGATCTCATGGTACGGTATCTCAATGGTTTCGCAATCCAGTATCAGCCAAACAGCATCATCAGCCGTACCGGCAAGAAGACCCTTGAAGTTTTTTTGTCCCCCCAGGGCCTGCCGGGTGCGAATCCGGGCCATTTTTCCGGCAAAGCGGTCAAAGTCAGCCTTTTTCGACAACGGCCGCTGGGGTCCGGGGGAAGAAACCTCCAGGGTATAGGATACATCCGTGTCAAGTTTGATATCCAGAAGATCTCCGAGCTGCCGGGATACCCGGCCGCAGTCTTCTACGCCGACGCCCCCGGGTTTTTCAATAAACAGCCGCAAGACCCAGCCTGCGGGTTCGCGCTGATATTCCACATGGATTAACTCCAGGCCTTCGGCCGCACACAGCGGATCGCCCAGTTCCCAAGCCAGTTCGGCTACCTGCCGACTGGATACGGCACTGTTTTTTTCCGGTTTTGGTTGTGAATACGTCTTTTTTTTCGTTTTCATGTGCTTCTGCAATAGAAATAAAAAACGGGCATTTTGCCCGTTTCGATCAACTCCTCCAACGTATGGTGCTGCATCTTTTCCGGAAAAATTTTCCGGAAGCTTTCCCCGGCTGATCGCCACGGAAAAGATGGAGCGGGCAACGAGATTCGAACTCGCGACACCAAGCTTGGGAAGCTTGTACTCTACCAGCTGAGCTATGCCCGCTCGAAAATATACCTGGCAAGACTAAGCAATAAAATAAAAATTGTCAATATGAAAAATCCATCAAAAGCCGGTGCAACCGTTGAAAAATTGGTGAAAAAAGGTTTTGCGCCCAAAATTGACACGGTTTTCCGTCCGGCCGGGTGACAAAGGGCGCCGGGAGGAAGGAAGTTATTCATCAAGCATGTTCCGGATGGAGCGGAGTTCTGCACGAATTTGTTCTATCAGCGGGTCCCGTGCATTCCGGGATCGTTGTGAGCGGTGGTTCCTGAGGTGCTTGCGGGCTCCTTCGATGGTAAATTTTTTTTCATACAACAGATGCTTGATCTCCAGGATGGCCTCAATATCGCTTCTGCGGTAAAGCCGCTGGCCGGATTCGCTGCGCTTGGGGCGAATGTCGGAAAATTCCGACTCCCAGAACCGCAGCACGTAAGCCGCCAGGCCCGTGATCTCGGCAACCTCCTTGATCCGGTAATAGAGCTTGTCGGGTATAGGGGCTTGTGAAGCCACGGAAAAACCCTCCGCAACCGGTTAGGGGGTTGTGCACCGGTTTAAGCCGGAAGCGCTGCATTAAAGGCCGTTAGCAGGCTTTGGGTGATGCGCCGGTGCAGTTCATTGACCTGGGCGTCTTCCAGCGTCCGGGTCGTTGAGCGGTATACAAGCCGCACGGACAGGCTTTTGTGCCCCTCGGAAATGGGCGGTCCGGAGTAGACGTCAAACAAAAATACGTCTTCAAGCCATTGGGTTTCCGCCTCCCGAAGATGATCAAGGATTTGTCTGGTTTCCACGCCATGGTCAACAATGATCGTTATATCCCGGGTCACGGCGGGAAATTTCGGAACCGGCACAAATTGGGTGGCTTCGGGCACAATCGGCACCAGGGCTTCCATGTGAAGTTCAAGGGCAAAGACCGGCTGTTGGATATCGAATTTTTCCAGAACAGCGGGCCGGATTTCCCCGAGGATGCCAAGGAAAGTGTCTTTGTACCGGATCTGGGCGGTTTGCCCCGGCTGGGTATAGCTGCAGGCCGATGCGGGCAGTGCTGAAAAATTCCCGTTTGTTATGCCCAGGGCGGTCAGCAGGCCCTCGGCCACGCCTTTTAGATCATAGAAATCGGTTTCAACCGGTTTGGCATGCCAAGTCAGGGGTTTTTGCAATCCCGTCCACAGGGCGGCCAGCATTTCAATTTCACGGGGAAGGGCGCCGGGCTGTGTGTGATAAAAAGCCTTGCCCTGTTCAAACAGCTTCAGATTTTTTTCCTGCCGGAAGATGTTTTTCTGCACGGTTTCCAGCAGCGCTGGAAGCAGACTGGTGCGCATCACGGACTGATCTTCGGTCAACGGATTTAAAACAGGTTCTGTCCGGCGTCTGGGATCGTCTTCGGGCAGCAGCATGTGATCGGCCGCGCGATGACTGATAAAACTGTAGTGAATGGTTTCATGAAATCCGAATCCTTCCATGCGGTCGCGTATTTGTTCACGAACGCCCAGGGACTTTCCGGGTGCCTCGGCCTGGGCGGTGATTCCCGGAAATGTGGTGGCAATGCGGTTGTAGCCCCAGAGCCGCGCGACTTCCTCCATAAGATCTTCGGGCCGAAATACATCCACCCGATAGGAAGGCGCTGTAACGGCAATCTGGTCCGCATCCACGGTTTGAATTTCAAAAGCCGCGCGCTGAAGCAGGTCAGTGATTTCAGTCTGGTTCAGCCCGGTTCCCAGGTGCTGGTTTGTCCGGCGGGTGCTCAGCCGGATGGGGGATTTGGCCGGCGGCCGGGGATGTTCATCTATATATGAGCCGATCAACCGGCCCCCGCCGAGTTCGGCCATGAGCACGGCAGCGCGGTGCATGGCGTATGCGGTGCCGCAGGGGTCCACGCCCCGCTCAAACCGGTATGCGGCATCCGTTGAAATGCCGAGCCGCTTGGCGGTTTTGCGGATGGAAATTGGGTCAAAGCAGGCGCTTTCAATGAGCACCCGGCTTGTGGTCTCCAGGATTTCGGAGTTTTCCCCGCCCATGACCCCGGCAATGGCCACGGGTTTTTTCCCGTCGCAGATCAGCAGGGTATCGGCTGTAAGCTGCCGGGATTTGCCGTCAAGCGTTGTAAATTCGGATTCCGTGTCCGGGGTGCGCACAACAATGCGTTTTTCCGCCAGCCGGTCAAAGTCAAAGCCATGCAGGGGCTGGCCGGTTTCCATCATGACATAGTTGGTAATATCCACGATATTGTTAATGGGCTTTAAGCCCACTGCCTGCAGCCGGCGCCGGAGCCACTGGGGGGAAGGCGCCACCGTGATACCCGATACCATCTGCGCGGCATATCTGGGGCAGAACTCCGGGTTTTCAATGGTCACGGAAGTCTGTCGGGCAATATCACCGGACACCGGCAAGGACGGGATTTCGGGCAGATGCAGTTTTTTCCCCAGCAGGGCGGCAATTTCACGGGCAACACCGACGTGGCTGAGGCAATCGGGCCGGTTGGGGGTCAGGCCGATTTCAAAAGCCGTATCTTCCAGGCCAAGGGCACGGGCAACGGGTGTGCCGGGGACCTGCTCAGGTTCAAGGACCATCAGTCCGGAGGCGTCTTCGCCCAGGCCCAGTTCGGACTGGCTGCAGAGCATTCCCTCGGAGATCTGACCGCGGATGCGGGATTTTTTGACTTCCATTCCAGAGGGCAGGACCGTCCCCGCCGTGGCGCAGGGCACGTACATCCCGGCATCGGCATTGGGGGCCCCGCAGACGATTTCAAGGGTTTGAGATCCCGCGTCCACCTGGCAGCAGGAAAGCCGGTCTGCATCCGGATGCGGCCGGACCTCGATAATTTTTCCCACCACCACGCCGTCGAGATGGCAATGGGGCCGGAAAACAGCCTCCACTTCCAGGCCCGCCATGGTCAGCCGGTCTGCAAGGGTGTTTTCGCTGATATCAATATCTACATATTGCTGTAACCACTCCAGGCTGACCTTCATTTCAAAACTGCCTCAAAAAACGGATATCGTTTTCAAAAAACATGCGGATGTCGTTGATGCCGTACTTGAGCATGGCAATGCGTTCCACGCCCATGCCGAACGCAAATCCGGAATACCGGCTGGTGTCATAGCCGACGTTTTCAAACACGGCCGGATGCACCATCCCGCAGCCCAGCACTTCGAGCCAGCCGGTATCCGAGCAGACCTTGCAGCCTGTCCCCCGGCAGATCACGCACTGAATGTCGACCTCGGCGCTGGGTTCTGTGAATGGGAAAAAACTGGGCCGGAAACGCACCCGGATATCCGGATCAAAAATCTGGTGGACAAAGGCGGTTAAAACGCCTTTCAGGTCCCCGAAACAGACCTGCTCATCCACCAGGAGCCCTTCCACCTGGTGGAACATGGGCGTGTGGGTCAGATCCGAGTCGCACCGGTATACCTTGCCCGGAGCAATAATGCGCACCGGCGGCTGGTGGGCTTCCATATACCGGACCTGGATGGGAGAGGTGTGGGTGCGCAAAACCACATTGTCTGAAACGTAAAATGTGTCCTGCATGTCCCGGGCCGGATGATTCGGCGGAATATTGAGCGCTTCAAAATTGTAGTAATCCGCTTCCACTTCCGGGCCTTCGGCGATGCCAAATCCCATGCGCTCAAAAATCTTGGCGATGTTCCGGGTAATGCGGGTGATCGGGTGCAGGCTGCCCACGGGCGCGGGCCGGCCGGGAAGCGATACATCAATGGCCGGCCGGTCATTTTGCCCGGATGTGGCCAGTTTTTCAAGCGCATCGGAAAAAGCGGCTTCCAGCTCTTTTTTGACTTCATTGGCCCTTTTGCCGGCAGCCGGCCGCTGTTCTGCGGGCAGGCTGGAAATATTGCGCAAAAAGGCTGTTACCCGTCCCTTGCGGCCCAGGTAGGCAACCGACAGGGCCTGGACCGCATCAGTGTCTTTGGCGGCCTGAAGTTCAGACAGGGCCTGTTCTCGGATCTCTTCGATGGAGGCGTTCACGCTGGGTCACCCGCAATGTTTTCCGTCAGATCGCATGGTTAAAGCTGGGCTGAAGCGGTCTGCGCCAGTTGGGAGAACGCATAGGGATCGGATACGGCCAGTTCAGCCAGGACTTTGCGGTCCAGTTCAATATCCGCGCGCTTGAGCCCGTTGATGAATTTGCTGTAGGACAGATTGTTCATGCGTGCACCTGCGTTGATCCGAACAATCCACAGGCGGCGGAAATCCCGCTTGCGGACCTTGCGGTCCCGGTACGCGTAGACCAGCGCCTTGTCCACGGCGTCGGCAGCGGTGCGGTACAGTTTGCTTCTGCCGCCCTGGTATCCCTTGGCCAGCTTCAGCACTTTTTTACGGCGTTGTCTTGCCTTATATCCTCTTTTGACTCGCATGGTGAAACTCCTTTGCCTGCACCTTGTTATCCGTACGGAAGCATCCGCCGGACGGCCTTGCGGTTGGTTGCATCCAGAACCTGCTGCTTTCTGAGCGCCCGTTTGCGTTTCCGGGTTTTTTTGGTCAGAATATGGCTGGCATGGGATTTGGCAAACATGTATTTGCCTGAACCGGTGCGTTTAAACCGCTTGGCCGCTGCGCGGTTGGTTTTGATTTTCGGCATGATGGCTCTCCCTTAAAAACAACATCGATTGTAAACAAAAATTTTTATTAAAGCAGAAATGATCCCGAAACAAAATTTATAAATTTTAAAAACAATAAAATATGCAATATCTTTTTACCACAGTCAATAAAAAAATATAAAGCGCGGGAAACACGTTTCCCCGCGCTTATCTGCCGGGTTCTGCACGAAGATAGACGGGCGGCTGCCAACGCTGATTTTTAAAAAAGCCAGCTTGTTTATCCGGAGTTATTTGGGGCCCAGAAGCATGGTCATGGTGCGGCCCTCCATTTTGGGGTACTGTTCCACTGTGGCAAACTCTGCGGCCCTTTCGGCAACCTGTTCAAGCACCCAGCGACCCCGTTCGGTCATGGTGATCTCGCGTCCCCGGAACATGACGGTGACCTTGACCTTGTTTTTCTTGCTGATGAATTTCTCAATGTGTCCCAGCTTGATATCCAGGTCATGGGTGTCGGTTTTGGGTCGCACCTTGATTTCTTTGACCTGCAGGGCCGATTGTTTTTTGCGGGCTTCCTGCTGCTTTTTGTCCTGCTGGTATCGAAAACGCCCGTAATCCATGATTTTGCAAACCGGCGGGTTTGCATTCGGGGATATTTCCACCAGGTCAAGCCCGGCTTCTTCCGCAGTGGAAAGCGCGGTGGAGATGGGCAGCACTCCGAGCTGGTTGCCTTCTGCATCGATTAACCGCACATCTCTGGCTTTGATTTCGCTGTTGATGTTCACCCGTTTGTCGTTGGTCTTTGCCTTGGCTATTTGGCACCTCCCTGAAAAATATACCTGTTTGTCCATTGTTTCTGCCGGCCGCCCGGAGGCCCCGACCTGTGCATTTTGAGCAAAAATGTATAACATACTTGTTTCAGGATGCAAGGAAAAATAGTTACAGGACCGGGTTTTTTATCAAAAATCCATTGATCCTGCAGGCGAAAATGCATATGGTTGGGACGTTTCATTCAGCAAGGAGAAAGGCCGGTTTTATGGAAGAGCCAAACACGATCCGCCCCGTAGATATCGACGCAGCCTTTGATTTTTTTTGCGGTCCCCATGTTCCGTGTTTCAATGCCTGCTGCCGGGATCTCAACCAGTTTTTGACGCCCTATGACGTGCTGCGCCTGGCCCGGCACCTGGAAATGTCCACAGGCGAATTTCTCCGGGCCCATACGATCTCTCACGACGGCCCGGAGACCGGGCTTCCCGTGGTGGGGCTCAAGCCGGCCGGCGGGGGTGAGAAAAAATGCCCCTTTGTGACAGACCAAGGCTGTCGGGTCTATGAAAACCGGCCCGGCTCATGCCGGATGTACCCCCTGGCCAGAATGCTTCGGCGATCCAGGCAGACAGGGCAGCTTGCCGAAAGTTATGTGCTGATTTGCGAGTCGCACTGCCGGGGATTTGATCAGGGCCGTCCGATTACCGTTCGGGACTGGATCCGTGATCAGGGTCTGGTGCCTTACAATCAGGGCAATGACGCCATGATCGGGGTTATTGCCGTAAAGCAGCAGCATTTTCCGGGGCCGGTGAAAGGAGAACTGGGAGAAAAGCTTTTTATGAGCCTGTATGACCTGGATGCCTTCAGGCAGGCCCTTTGCGGACCAGTTGCCGCCGACTGCCGTCGTATGGGGATGGCTTCAGAGGAGATCGCCGGGCAAGACGATGACCATGTGCTGACCTTTGCCCTCCAATACGCTGCACAAATGCTGTGTCATGCCCCGGGGTTTACGACCGGAGGCGATTCGGATTCCAGGGGGTGAAATGCCATGGACTTAAACGGAAAAACCGCCCTGGTGCTCGGCGGCATCAAGGGCATTGGCAAGGCCGTGGGCCTGGCTTTGGCACGGCACGGGGTGCGGCTGGCACTGACCTGGTATGACTGGGAGCAATCCCTGGATTCCATGCAGCGTGACTTTGCCGCCATTGGCACGCCCCATCTTATCCAACGGGTGAACCTGCTGGAGACTTCGGCCATTGCCCCGTTTGTTCATCAGGTGGCCCAGCACTTCGGCGGCATTGACATTTTGATCAACAATATTGAACGCGGTGGATGGCCGGTGGTTCACGGCCCCTATACCCGGCAGCAGTGGGACCTGGAGATGGCCACCACCCTCCGGGCCAAGCAGTGGGTATTTGAAGCCGCCCTGCCGTACCTGAAAAAAAGCGGCAGCGGCAGCGTGATCAATTTTTCCTCCATCGCCGGATTGGTGGGCCGCAGCGGTCCGGCCAGCTACCTGTTTAACGAGGGCTATTCAGCGGCCAACCGGGGTATTTCCCTGCTCACTGAAACCTGGGCCCGCCTGGGTGCTCCTGAAGTCCGGGTCAATGAGCTGATGCTCGGCATTTTTGAAACCCGTCACGCCCAGACTACCCGGGGGTGGGGACTGCTTTCGGAAAAACAGCAGCAGGCCATAGTCGATCATACCCTGCTGGGCCGGACCGGGCGAACCGATGATGTGGTTCGTGCGGTGTTGTTTTTATTAAAGGATGCGCCGTATATGACCGGTTCGGTGATCCGGCTCGACGGCGGCTATGTTCTGGGCGGGGAACACGTGGCCCCCATGCCCGAGGGCGTGGTTTGAGATGTTTTGTCTATTTGAAAGGTTATCAATAGGTTATCTTATAAAATAAGGAGTCAAGCAATGGAAACCGAAGAACAAGCCGGGATTCCGCCGGTAAAACTAAGCGCCAACAGCCGTTTTCACTTCCGGTGTCACCCGGGGATTTCCTGTTTTACCAAGTGCTGCCGGGGGATTAATATCATGCTAACCCCCTATGATATCGTGCGGCTGAAAAACCGCCTGGAGCTGAGCTCAGAGGACTTTTTGTCCATTTACACAACCCCGCAGCTTCTGGAAAAAACCGATTTGCCGGTTGTGACCCTGCGCATGTTAGACGATCAGCCCGGAGAACCGGTTTGTCCCTTTGTCCGGGAGGATCAGGGATGTATCGTCTACGAGGACCGGCCCACCACCTGCCGCTATTACCCGCTGGGCGTGGCTTCACTGAGCCATAAGGACGAGGCCGATGAAGGCTTTTATTTTTTTATTAATGAGCCCCATTGCAGGGGATTTGAAGAGGATGCGGAGTGGACCGTGGACCAGTGGCGAAGCGATCAGGGCGTGGATGTTTATGACCGCATCAATGCTCCGTGGACCGAGCTCATCGTCCGGAAACGCTCCATACCGGCCAATATTCGTCTGACCCAGAAAACCAAAAACATGTTTTTTACGGCCAGTTACGACATCGACCGGTTCCGGCGCTTTGTGTTTGAAAGCTCGTTTTTGAATGTCTACGAGGTGGATCCGGAAATCGTTGAAAAAATCCGGTCTGATGAGCTGGAACTGTTAAATTTCAGTTTCAGGTGGCTCAAATGGGTGCTGTTTCAGGAGGGTGAGGAGTTTGCCATCAACCCGCAAGCCGCCGAGGCCCGTGGAAACCGCAGCTGATTTGCACAGCCGGATATAATCCGCATAAACCGGCAATCCGGGCATGCAGGGGCGGATCCACGGGCCCGCCCCTGCAGAAAAACGGACATGTGCCGGCTTTAATAGGTTTCGTAGGTCAGTTCTGCCAGAATGGCGGGATCATTTAGCCGCTGGTCGATGTCCACCCCGAAAAACTCGGCGACAGGCCGGAGGATATGGGGATTTTCCCTGTGTACCCGGCGGGCTGCTGCCAGCACCGTGTCCATGCCGGCCCGGGTCATTTTTCCCAGGGGCCGGCGGCAGGGACCTGCGGGCATCCCCAGGATCTGCATCAGGGTCTTGACCGGCACCGGGTTGCGGGACCGGCAGACCACCTCTCCGTGGGGCGTTTTTTCCGTAGTTTTCACCGAAACCAGGTCAAAAAGGGGCTTTAAGGCGTCAAATTGGCTCTTTGCCGCATCCGTGTCGCCGGCAAGAAGGGAGTGGATCATTTCCGTTACCGGGCCCGGGGCGATATTGGACATCACCGAGATCGCCCCGCCGCCGGCAATGGTCTTATCGGTCATCATGTCATGGGTGATGCCGTCATCGCCGGAAAGCATCAGATAGGCGTCCCCGCAGCAGTGCCGGGTCCGGCGCATGTTGTCCAGACTGCCGGTGGCCTCCTTGACGCAGCTGACATTGGGATGCTCTTTATAGAGGATGGCCAGGTCTTCTGCAAACATCTGGGCGCCGGTGCGGCCCGGTATGATGTAGGGGATTATGGTGGTGTCCGGGTAGGCCGCGGCCACCGGCGCGACGTATTCCCTCCGGATTTCCAGGGAGCTGGGGCCGTTATAATAAGGGTCCACCAGCAGCACGGCTTCGCATCCGGATTTTACGGCGTGTTTCGTGGCTTCCAGGGTTTCGGCGGTGTTGTTGCTGCCGGTGCCGGCAATGCAGATACAGCGGTTTCGGGTGTTGGCGGCAATGCGTTTGATCACGCCGATGTGTTCATTCCAGTTCAGGGTGGGGCTTTCACCGGTGGTGCCCACAGCCAGAAGTCCGGTAATGCCGTTTGCCAGTTGAAAGGAAATCAGTTTCTCCAGCCCCGCCTCATCAATCTCATTGTTTTTAAACGGCGTAATCAGGGCGGTATAACATCCAGGCTGCATAAATCCTCCTCTTGTGGCACATCTGAACCGGTTCCCATTGCCGGGCAAATGCTCGGGCGGGCGCTGTGGCGGGCCGGATTGCCGCTGCGTTCACCGGGCGATGTGATATTTATAATTTATAGGTAGGTATTGTATTGCACGGTTTTTATTATTATGAATTTGGCAATCCCCTGTCAAATAAA
>JAGTVF010000011.1 GCA_018224315.1 Desulfobacterales bacterium
GCTATCGCCTGGGGCGGACGGGAGAGCACTTCATGGAATTTTCCATCCCCGGTTTCATAAAGCAATTCTGCACACCCAATGCCCTGACCACCCTTACCGAGTACCTGACCGATTACGGGTCGGAAGGAACGCGTGCTGTGGGTAAAAAACTCATCGCCGATGAAATCGCCCGGCTCGATGACAATGCGGTACGCCGCGAACTTGTCCAAAGGATAGAACAAATTCAAACCAGCGATGCACGGGATTTTTATTTCTGATGCGTTTGCTCGAAGATCATCCCGGTTTGAAAAAACCCGCTTCCGTCCTGTGCCGTGAACGCGGGCTTATATGGCAATAGACCCAAATTGAAAGGAGTACCTCCATGGTTCAAACGCCCAGGGGGTTTCGCCTGCATATCGGCCTTTACGGTCGGCGAAATGTCGGCAAAAGTTCCATACTCAACGCCATGACCCGGCAGCAGGTCAGCATTGTGAGCGATACTGCCGGAACAACGACCGACCCGGTTGAAAAACCCATGGAATTTCTTCCCATCGGTCCGGTTCTTTTTATCGATACTGCGGGCATTGATGACGCCGGAGCCCTCGGCCGGCAACGCGTCAGCAGGACAAGGGCAATACTGGATCGCACGGATGTGGCAATACTGGTTGTCCCGGCGGGCGAATGGACCAGCTTTGAGGATGAGATCCTGGAGGAATTGCAGCAGCGGAAGATCCCGGTAATCCTGGTTTTTAACAAATCCGACCTTTCAACGGCCGGCGGGGAGCGCTGCCGCCAGCTTGCCGACCAGGGAATTCCCCTGGTCCATGCAGTGGCATCCCGGGGCGAAGGGATGATCGATCTCAGGCAGGCACTTATCCAGTTGGTTCCTGAGAGTTTTCTGCAGGCGACGCCCATAGTGGCCGACCTTGTCCCGCCCGGAAATCTTGCGATCCTGGTCACTCCCATCGACATTGAAGCGCCAAAGGGGCGCCTGATCCTTCCCCAGGTCCAGTCGATAAGGGATCTTCTTGACGGAAATGCGCTGTCCATGGTTGTCAAGGAAAGCGAGCTGCCCACCGCCCTGGATCACTTGAGAATCCCGCCTGTTCTGGTGGTGACCGATTCCCAGGTTTTTTCAGAAGTTGCGGCAGACACGCCGGATTCCATTGCCATGACCAGTTTTTCCATCCTCTTCGCCCGCGCCAGGGGAGACCTCGATGCGTTTGTGGAAGGGGCAATGGCAATTGAAACCCTCAAACCCGGCGACCATATTCTTATCGCCGAGGCTTGCGCACACCACCCGGTTGACGAAGACATCGGACGGGTAAAGATTCCGAAATGGCTGACGGAATATGTCGGCGGCAAACTGGAGTTTTCCTTTGTCCGGGGGCACGATTTTCCCGGTGATCTCAGTCCGTATCAGCTTGTCATTCATTGCGGGGCCTGCATGTGGAACCGTCGGGAGATGCTTTCCAGGCAGCTTTTTGCACGGAAATCCGGTGTTCCCATGGCCAATTACGGCCTGACCATTGCCTATACGCTCGGGATTTTTGATCGCGCGCTTAGCCCGTTCCCGGCGGCCCGCCAAATCTATCTCGACCGGGCGAACCAGAAAAACCGCAATTCCTGAATCCGGGTATCTTTTAAAATAAATACGTTATGAAACCAACTCTTAAAAAAAATTAACACGGAGGCATGAATGGCAAAGGTCATTTTCGGGGCCTGGGACGGCAACGTCATAGACAACCGGAACCGGAAGATATACGAGATCGAAGAAGATCCTGCGTTCCGGGATTTCGACGAGTTCAATCCGGGCAATCCGATCAAGGCATTTTTCGGCGGTCACGGGTTCTTTATTTTTGAAAAGGATGTGGACCTGCTGGACGCAGCGCTCCAGCACATGGAACGGGTGGCCAGGGAATCCTGCGGCAAGTGCACACCCTGCCGGGTGGGCACGCAGATCATCAAATCAAAACTGGAGGCCATGGCCGCAGGCCAGGCCGCTGCAGCGGCCCTCGACGAGCTTGAGACAATAGCCGAGCACATCCAATCGACTTCCATGTGCGGTTTGGGCCAGACAGCCACTGTAGCCCTCCTGGAAATGATGCGATATTTCAGGGAGGAACTCCTCCACCAGTTGGAGAACCGCAACGGCGCCACCAGACAGCCGGGGGCGACCTACCTGTCGGCCCCCTGCATCGAAGCATGCCCTTCCCGGGTGGATGTTCCGCGATACATAGATTACATCAAGGACGGAAAGTTCACCCACTCCCTGGGGGTTATCCTCCAGAAATACCCGATGGCGGCCACCTGCGGCCGGGTCTGCGTCCGCTTCTGTGAAATGGCCTGCCGCCGGACCCAGGTGGACGAGGCCGTTGGTATCAAGGTGCTTAAGCGCTTTGTTGCTGATCACGAAAAATACACCACCAACGACTGGTTCACCGCCTACTCGGTCCCTGAAAAGAAACCCGACGACCTGAAAGTGGCGGTCATCGGCGCCGGACCTGCAGGCATTTCAGCGGCATATCACCTCTTGCTCAAGGGATATCCGGTGGACATTTTCGAGGCCAGGGCCGTGCCGGGAGGGATGGCGGCCACGGGAATTCCCGAATACCGCTTGCCCAAGGAAGTTCTGCGCAAGGAAACCGGTATCATCGAGACCCTTGGCGGAAAGATTTGCTACGGCAGAAAGATGGGCCGGGATTTTACGCTGAAAAGCCTTTACGCTGACGGATACCAGGCGGTCTTTTTAGGGGTGGGCACTCATAAGGGCAAGGCCATGGGCGCCATCGGAGAAGACCCGAAGCTGAAAGGATACGCCTTCGGAGTCGACTTGCTCCTTAAAATCAACCATGACTACATTGACAGGGGCATCCCCATGGAACTCGGGGAAAAAATGGTGGTGGTGGGCGGCGGCAACGTGGCTATGGACTGTGTCCGATCGGCCCTGCGCATGGGGGTCAGGGAGGTCCATCTGGTGTATCGCAGGAGCCGCAACGAAATGCCCGCAGATCAGGAGGAAGTGGAGGGGGCGGAAAAAGAAGGTGTTATTTTCCATTTCCTTACTCATCCAACCAGGATCATTTCGGAAAACGGCCGGGTAAAGGGCCTGGAACTGATCAAAATGGAACTGGGCGAACCCGATAAGAGCGGACGCCGATCGGTGACCCCAATGCAGGGATCGGAATTCACCCTTGAAACCGATGCAGTTGTGCCGGCCATCGGCCAGCAGGTCGAGCATGGGTTCCTTTTGCCCGAAGATGATGTTGATTTCAACAAGTGGGGCATGATCGATGTGAAGGGAGATGCCCTCATGACCACCCGCAAGGGGGTCTTTGCCGGCGGCGACTGCGTCACCGGACCGGCCACCCTTATCCAGGCCATGGCCCAGGGCGAGCGTGGTGCCGAGAGTATCGACAATTATCTTACCCACGGCCGGGTCCGTTTCAACCCGGATCTGCGGATGTCCCGGCTGGTGCATGCCATACAGCCCATGATCAAAAAAGGCGTCTCCATTCCCATCAAGCACGAGTACCGGGTCAAGGTCAGGGAACTGGACCCCGAAATCCGCAAAAGGATCTTCGAGGAGGTGGAAGAACCCATCTCTGTTGACGAGGCGTATCACGAGGCAAGCCGGTGCATGCGTTGCTATCGGGTCTATTCCGTCATTACTGAACAATAAGGAGCTTTTCATGATTGGATATATCAACGGTAAAAAGGTGGAATTCAATGCCGGCGATACCGTGCTGAATGTGGCCAAGAAGACAGGCCACTTCATCCCCACCCTCTGCGAGATGGCCGACATCCGACACGTCCCGGGCACCTGCCGGGTCTGCCTGGTGGACATCCAGAGGAAAAACGATCCTCACCACCAGATTGTTACATCCTGCACCACACCCATGGAAGAAGGATTGTCGGTGTTCACCCGGACTCCGGCGGTAAGGGCAAAACAGCGGCTCCAGGTGGAAATGCTCCTGGCCGACCATAACCAGGACTGCGCCACCTGCATCCGCCACGGGAACTGCGAACTCCAGGATGTGGCGCAGTTTGTAGGGCTCCAGAAGACCCGGTACCACTACCCGCACTTCTATCTTGAGCGGACACAGGACAGCTCCTCCACCGCCATAGAACGGGACATGTCCAAATGCATCCGTTGCTTCCGGTGTGTCACTGTCTGCAGGGAAATTCAGGGGGCAGACGTGCTTGTTATAAAGGAAAAAGGACTGGCCACGGAGATAAGCGTCAGGGATCAGCTGCCCCTGGGCGACTCGGATTGCGTCAGTTGCGGACAATGCATTCTGGTCTGCCCGGTGGGGGCACTTGCGGAAAAAGACGACACGGAAAAAGTCATTGATTACCTCTACGATCCCGAGGTGGTGACGGTATTCCAATTCGCCCCGGCCCTCAGGGTGGCACTGGGCGAGGAGTTCCACATGCCGCCGGGAGCCAACGTGGAGGGGCAGGTCATCACGGGATTGAAAAACCTTGGGGCGGACGTGGTGTTAGACACCAATTTTACGGCCGATCTGGTGATCATGGAGGAAGGAACCGAACTTCTCAGCAGGCTCGGGGAAAACGGCCGTCTGCCCATGTTCACCTCCTGCTGTCCGGGGTGGGTCAATTACGCCGAGAAGAATTACCCGGAGCTGCGCCCCCACATTTCCACCACCCGATCGCCCCAGCAGTGCTTCGGCGTCATCGCCAAGACCTACCTGGCGGAAAAGATGAACGTGGACAAAAAGCGGATGCGGGTGATCTCAATAATGCCCTGTACGGCAAAAAAGGCAGAGGCACAACGGCCGGAGTTCATGCGCGATGGCGTAGCCGATGTGGACGTGGTGCTCACCACCCGGGAGTTCGCCCGGTTGCTGAAGCGGGAAGGGACAAAGCTGCCGGAGCTTGAACCCTCGACCTTTGACAACATCTACATGGGTGAATACACCGGGGCCGGGGCGATTTTCGGCACAACCGGCGGTGTTATGGAGGCGGCCCTGCGAACGGTCCACAAGGAAATAACGGGCCTTGAGCTGGAATCCATCGAGATGGAGGCGGTCCGGGGTCTCGATCACGTCCGCGAGGCGACCATCGATATGGGCGAAGGCAATCCCACGGTACGGGTTGCCGTGGCCCACAGCCTCCAGGGGGCCAGGCAGGTGGTGGAGGCCGTTAAAAACGGAGAGGCAGACTATCATTTCGTGGAGGTCATGGCCTGTCCTGGCGGCTGTATGGGCGGCGGGGGGCAACCCCGGAGCAAACACGCATACCAGAGTTCCTGGCAGGCACGCCAGGCAGCGCTCTATAATATAGATCGTGAAGCACCCGTACGTCAGTCCCACAACAACCCGCTTATCATTAAACTATATGACGACTTCCTGGGCAAACCGTGTTCCCACAAGTCTCATGACCTGCTCCACACCAGTTACCGCGATCGGAAACGGATGATCCGGCACACCATGAAGAAGATCTGGGAGGAAATCGAAGAGCGGGAATAGCATGGAACAGAACATCCCCGAACTTTGAAAGCTGGAAATGTTTGTTATACATCATTTTTTGTTTCTTTTTGCCCGGACTTGACATCGGCGGCAAAAAGGGGTAAAGGTACTTCGAAAATCAGAAGCAGCAAATGTTGCGGTTCAGGCAAACGGAACGCGGTGCAAATCCGCGGCGCACCCGGCGCTGTAACCGGAAATACCGTCTTTGAGCATCCATGATGCGGCCACTGCAAGGCAAAATCCCCTGCGGGAAGGCA
>JAGTVF010000012.1 GCA_018224315.1 Desulfobacterales bacterium
TAAAATAACCCCGCCGGGCAGAAATCGCCACCCCAAACAACCCCTGTCCGGTTTTTCAAGCAACTATAAACCGGGCAGTTTCAAATTTTTAAAGTTTTTATTTCCCTATTACCTTATTGGTCCCGGGGTTTGGCCAGAGAAGACCGCTGCTAAGGAAGTCCAAGGTGGGGGTCTGTTTTTGAAGTAATGAAAAACGACACCTGAGCTTTCAAAAACCGAACGCAAAAATCCGGCGAGGCACAAAGGCGGGCTTTGTACCTCCCGGATCCATGCGGGAAGATGGTTCAGTGCCTTTAGAGGATCTCCTGCAGGGTGATCTCAAAGTTGAGATCCTTGCCGGCCAGGGGATGATTGGCATCCAGGGTGACTTTTTCCTCGGCCACGTTGGTCACGGTGACCGTGACCTTCTGGCCGTCGGGCTGCTGGAGTTCCAGCTGCTGTCCGGCCTCGGGGTCAATGTGCTCGGGAAACTGGGTCTTTTCGACCTCGATGACCATATCATCCCGGTACTCGCCATAGCCTTTTTCCGGCGGAATTGTTGCTTCCTTTGTTTCTTCGGGCTGCATACCCACAACGGCTTCTTCCACGCCGGTAATGATATTTCCGGAACCGATCTCGAATTCCAGGGGGTCGCGGCCTTCGCTGGAATCAAATACCGAGCCGTCATCGAATTTGCCCTTGTAATGGATCTTGACGGTATCGCCTGATTTCGCCTGTGTCATGAATGCTCCTTTTGGTTTGAAAATTAAACAATTCTAAATTTTCAATACCATAAGAAGAATAAAGGGGCAATGCAACCCCCAAAACCGGTTTTTCTTTTCAAAAAAGATGAAGATTTGGGAAAACCATCCAGAATCACATGAAATACACTTCCACCGATTCCGGATTCCATTGACAGGGAGCTTCAATTAAATCATTATAATGTTTTTTTTCAACACCTGAGACAATAGCCTGTTACGGAGCCGCCCATGGCCGAATCCGACAATCCGACGCAAGCGCAGAATACGGCACCATCGGCAATACACCGTTTTTTTGACATCCATCCCCCGGTATTCTGGCCCACGGTGATTTTGCTTGTGATCTTCATATCCGTGACCCTGGGGGTGGGCAAACCCATGGAGCGGATCTTTTCCGCCATCCAGACGGGGGTTTCCGACTATTTCGGATGGTTTCTCATCCTTTCGGTGAATTGCTATCTTTTGATCATGCTCTATATCGCCCTGGGCAAATACGGCAATATCCGCCTGGGGGGCAAAAACGCGGTGCCGGAGTTTTCCCGCACTGCCTGGTTTGCCATGCTGTTTTCCGCAGGCATGGGCATCGGCATTTTGTTTTGGAGCGTGGCCGAACCCATCTATCATTTCACCAACCCGGATTTCGGCGGGGCCGACAGCATGGAGGCTGCAGGCAATGCCATGCGGGTGACCTTTCTGCACTGGGGACTTCACCCCTGGGGCATTTACGCTTTGGTGGGCATGTCGCTGGCCTTTTTCAGCTTTAACCGAAACAAGCCCCTGGCCATCCGCTCGGTTTTCTATCCCCTGCTCGGAGAGCGGGTCTACGGCCCCATGGGCGACGCCATTGACGTGCTGGCCGTGCTTTCCACCATGTTTGGCCTGGCAACATCTCTGGGCTTCGGGGTCCAGCAGATCAATGCCGGGCTGCATCATTTGTTCGGCCTGCCCGATACCATCTACATCCAGATGGTGCTTGTGGCCGTAATCACCAGCGCTGCTGCCATGTCCGTGGCCTCGGGGCTCGACCAGGGGGTCAAGCGATTGTCTGAGCTCAACATGAACCTGGGTGCCGTGCTTTTGGTTTTTGTACTCATTGCCGGTCCAACGCTTTTTATCCTGGACACCTATGTGGAAAACATCGGGGTGTACTTAAATGATTTTTTCAAAATCAGCTTCTGGGCCGAAGGCTACCGTCAGTCGGACTGGCAGAACTCCTGGACCATATTTTACTGGTCCTGGTGGATTTCCTGGTCGCCGTTTGTGGGCATGTTCATCGCCCGGATCTCCAGGGGCCGTACATTGCGCGAATTTGTGCTAAGCGTGCTCATTGTCCCGTCGCTGCTCACGTTTTTGTGGCTCACCACCTTCGGCGGCTCTGCCCTATTTCTGGAACTGAGCGAGGCGGGCAACATGGCCGCGGCAGTCAAGGAAAACATTGCCATTTCCATCTATGAGCTCCTGGGCAATTTCCCGTTTGCCATTGCTGCCAATTTTGCCGCCATCCTGCTGGTGGTCAGCTTTTTTGTCACCTCGTCGGATTCCGGCTCCCTGGTGGTCGACACCTTTACCTCGGGCGGAAAACTGTCATCTCCCGTGACCCAGAGGATTTTCTGGGCTTTTTTGCAAGGGGGCGTGGCAGCGGTGCTTTTGTTCGGCGGCGGCTTAGACGCACTTCAGACCGCCTCGATCACCACCGGGCTGCCCTTTGCCGTGGTGCTTTTGTTCATGGGCTGGAGTTTGACAAAGGGCCTGGAAAAAGAATACCAGGCCGAGCGCATCCGCGCCCGGGATATGGAACGGGAAAGCTACCAGCAGCTCATCCAGGATCTGGTCGACAAAAAAGCCGCCGGCAGGGCTGGCTCGGAAGATCAAAACCCGGAAAGTCAAAA
>JAGTVF010000013.1 GCA_018224315.1 Desulfobacterales bacterium
CAGGAGCAGATCGGCCTGGTCGTCAACAACAAGTATGGTATCAGACATTTGCAATCCTTTTACCTAAACTGAGCAGTCGCGGCCGTCTTCGTCCAGCGGCAGAAAAATGGTAAAGGTGGTGCCCTTGCCCGGAGCGCTTTCAACCACGATATCGCCGCCGTGCTGCTTGACAATGCCGTAACTCACCGAAAGGCCCAGGCCCGTACCCTTGCCCGGCCCCTTGGTGGTAAAAAACGGATCAAAGATCCGGTCGATGTGAAGATCGGAAATGCCCGCCCCTGTATCGGAAATGGCAATGGAGAGCATGTTTTTGTCCGGCTCCGGCTGCACGGAAACCGTCAGTGTGCCCTTATCTTCCATGGCCTGCCGGGCGTTGATCAGCAGATTCATAAACACCTGTTTGATTTTGGCCGCATCCAGGGTCACATGGGGCAGATCATCTGCAAAGTGGCGGCGGATTTCAATACGGCTTTTCTGAAACTGCACTTCCAGCACGGAAAGTACCTCTTCGAGGCAGGCCCGCACATCCGCGGCCGCCTTTCTGGGCTCTGAGACCCGGGCAAAATTGAGCAGCGCCTCCACTACGGATTTGCACTGATCCGTGTGCTTTCGGATAATCTGGAGATCTTCCACCACCTGCGCATCTTCTGCCCGGCTTTTTGCGATGAGGTTGGCATAGCACCGGATCACCCCCAGAGGATTGTTGATTTCATGGGCCACGCCGGATGCCAGCTGGCCGATGGAGGCCAGTTTTTCGGTCTGGGCCAGGTATTTTTCCATCCGCCGCTTTTCCGTGGTATCTGTGAGCATCATGTAAATGCCCGCAGGCCGGCCGTTTTCATCCACGCGCCTTGAGGCTGAAACAATGGCGGTCAGTTTTTTGCCGTTTCGGTTTACAAGGGGCAGCTCAAGCCCCCTGGCAAACCCCTTTTCGTTGATTTCCCCCCAAAAACCGGCCGCATCCCGGGTATCCCAAAACAGCTGAAAACAGGTCTCAATGGACAGGGCCTCATCTTTGTCGCAAAACCCGAAAAACTGCAATCCTGCCGGATTGATGTCTCTCATCCGGGTGTGGCCGTCAAGGATCAGGATGGCGTCCTGGGAGCTTTCAAACAACAGGCGGAACTTGGCCTCAGAGGCCCGCAGCGTATCATGGGTGACCTTAAGATCCGAGGCCACGTCTTCAAAAGCCCATTTCACCTGTTCGAGTTCATCGCTTTGCCCGTTGTATTCCAGCCGGGGCTCGGCCACTTCATGGCCGGACAGGGTCTTAAACCGCGTCAGCACCCCCTTAAGATCGGTGACCACGGTGCGGTTAAACAAGAGGACAAAAAGTCCAAGCAGGGAAAAAAGGGCGGTGGCCGCCACAACAAACATCAGCCAGGCGGTTTCCTTGATTTTAAAAAAACTGACATCCACCGGAATATAAATGGTGTCTGCGGCCACCACATCGCCCACGTTAAAATCATAGCCGTTTTCCGATCCGTAAATCTCCTTTAAGGCATCCGGTGCCTGTCCGGGGCTGCCGTGACATTTGAGACACTGGGCTTCGGCGTAAATGGCCTTCATACGGGTAAAAAAGGACCGGTTGTCTTTTTCGATGATGCCGTGCCACTCATCGGTCTCCGGATGCTTGCCAAACCAGCGCAGCTTCTCCATTTCAAATGAATCAGCCATGTTGACGGGATTTTTCGGATTGTGGGCCGCGCGCTTGTAGGAAAAATCCGGAAACCGGTCGCGAAGACCGTTTAAGACCTCGCGGCTGACAAAGGAGGTGGACATGGCTTCGGGCACAAAGGCTTCGGGCGAGAGCAGCTCCACCATGTGGGGCCGCAGCACATCCTTGACATAATTGCGGGTGGCACTGGCCGTGCCGATAAAAATTTCCGTGTTTTGATACACGTCATCAATGACCATATTGCGCAGGGCAAAATACTGGACAAGGGAAAAAACCCCGCAAAAAACAAACAGAATGCAGCCTGCGCCAAAATAAAACCGGGTTTTCATGGATCTGCGATGCATCTTCAAGCAGCCCTCTTATATGCAGCTAAAAATATAAATATTTGTATTTATTAGATATTAAAACGTATTTAAGTAGCACGACAGTTTACACACAAACACAAATAAAATCAATAGACAGATTTTTCCCTGAATGGACTGCATCCGGGCTTGTGCCTGAAGTTTTTATCATTGCATTCCAACTTTTCTTTACAGAAAAACCATGCTCTGATATAGAAGCGTTTAACAACATAAACAGCATTCTCAATTTTAAACCTTACATAATATTTTGATAAAGAATTTGTTACAAAAACTGGCAACGCCAGACTGTACAATATTTTTTTGTGGCCCTTTTTCCATTCACCCCTTTACAAAAACAGACACAAGCAAGGAGGACACACATGGCCCAGGCAGATGCGCCCAAAGGGAACCCGGCTGTTGTCGGACTGGCCGGATTCGGCATTACCACCCTGATTCTTCAGTTTCACAATGTCGGCTGGTGCGGGGTCGGCCCCGTTCTGGCCCTTGCGTTTATTTTCGGGGGACTGGCACAGCTCATTGCCG
>JAGTVF010000014.1 GCA_018224315.1 Desulfobacterales bacterium
CCAGGACCGGAAAGCCGTGGCGCACCAGGGGAATGTCTTCGTCTTTGGCGATATATTTCATGTAAGTGTTTCCCATAAGCAGATCCACGGGATCATTTTTGACCCACTGATGCAGCAGAAACAGGTCCCCGGGCCTTGCAATGTTGACCGCACAGGGAAGCGCTCCCGTGATTTCGCGCATTTTCTGCTCCCATTTTTTGCCCGCAGGCGAGCCGGTGACAATGTGGACCGGGTGCATGTCAATGGAGACCAAAAACCGGGCCAGGGCCAGAAGCTGATCCGGATCACCGGCCATTGCCACGCGTTTTGCGTAAAAATACGGATGCATGTCCGAAATGATATCCACCATCTGGCCCCGTTCGTAATTGATCGATTCCGGCACATTGACCCCGGCCATGCGCCGCAGCGAGTCGATAAATGCGTCTGTGCCCGAAAGCCCGATGGGCAAATCCAGGATTGTGCAGCCCACCTTGCATTTGGCATCCAGGGCCCGGGCCGCGGGACCGGCGGCCTGCTCTCCCAGGGCGATGGTGCCCATGGCTGTGCCGGCATTTTTCAGGGCCTTTACCCGCACCCCGCCGTCGGGATACATGCGGTATTTTCCGGTCAGAGGGGTGTTTAACACCCCGTCGGTATCCGGAAACATGGTGGTCTCCACCCCCAGGGCGCCGGCCAGGCGCTTGATTTCGCCCATGTCCGAGGGCTCCACAAAGCCGGGGATCAGATTGACGGTGTTTTCGGATCTGTCTGCGGGCTCGGCGAAATAATCCACCATGGCCCTGGCCATGTTGGCATACCCGGTTACATGGGAGCCCACGTAGCTGGGGGTGTTGGCATGGATCACGTACCGGTTTTCCGGCACCCGGCCGTCGGAGCTGGCCTTTTTGATGATCTGGACCAGATCATCGCCGATGGTCTCGGACAGGCAGGTGGTGTGAACCGCGATCACCTGCGGATCATAGACCGAAAATATATTGTCTATGGCCTGGACCAGGTTGGCCTGGCCGCCGAAGACCGAGGCACCTTCGGTAAAGGCGCTGGTGGCGGCCATGACCGGCTCCTTGTAATGCCGGGTCAGGGTGCTTCTGTGATAGGCGTAGCAGCCCTGGGAGCCGTGGCTGTGGGGCAGACAGCCGTGGATGCCCAAAGAGGCGTACATGGCGCCGATGGGCTGACAGGTCTTGGCCGGGTTGATGGTCAGGGCGCTTCTGTCTTTGATTTCCGCTGATGTGTGTTTGAGCAGCATGATGGATCACTCCTTATTCGGATACGTATTTGGCGGCCAGTTCCGGATTTTCCTGCCAGGGGGCCTTCATATAATCCCAGATACGGCTTGCGGTCATCCGGTCGATTTCCCGGTAGAAATTCATTGCCCCGGCAAAGCCGGCATACGGGCCTCCGTAGTCGTAGCTGTGGAGCTGTTTCATGGGAATGCCGTGCTTCTGCACCGTGTATTTCTCCTTGATGCCCGCGCAGAATATATCCGGGCGAAACATTTCAATGAGCCGGTCGGTCTCATACTGACTGATATCGTCGATGACCAGGGCGCCGGTGTTCATCTCCGGCATCATTCCGGCATAATCGGCCAAAGAGATGCCCTTTTGTTTCAGGTCCTGCATTTTCTCCGGCGTGATCCTGGGGCTGTATCTTTCCGGGTCCGGGACCACTTCCAGTTCCTGGATGTTGCGGCTGTCTGCGTCCACCTTGATTTCATCAAGCACCCGCCGGCCTTCGTAGTCGTCCCTGTGGGCGAACTCATAGCCCGCAGACATGGTCACCATGCCCATCTCGGAAAACAGCTCCTGGTAATGATGCGCCCTGGAGCCGCCCACAAACAACATGGCTGTTTTGCCCCGGGTGCGGGGCAGGACTTCGGCACGGACAGCCTCCACGGCCGGCAGTTCCTCTGCGATCACGGCCTCCACGCGCCCGGTGAGTCCCGGGTCTTCGAAATATTCGGCGACCTTGCGCAGCGATTTGGCCGTGGCCGCCGCGCCGATGAAATTGACCTTCACCCAGGGAAGTCCGTATTTGGTCTCCATCATCTCGGCCACGTAATTAATGGAGCGGTGGCACATGATCAGGTTGAGATCCGCGGTATGGGCCCGGGCAAAGCCGTCGATGCTCGAGTTTCCCGAAAACGTCGAAACCAGGGTCAGGCCGCATCTTTCAAAAAGCCTTTCGATTTCAAAGGCATCTCCGCCGATGTTGTATTCCCCGAGCAGGTTGATCTTGAATTCGCCTTCGGCCACCGTGTCATCGTTTCCGATAACGTGGGTGAAAATGCCGTTGTTTGCGATGTGATGGCCGGCTGACTGGCTCACGCCCTTGTATCCCTCGCAGGAAAACCCGAAAACGTTGATGCCCAGCTTTTCCTTCATTTCCCGGCACACCGCGTGGACGTCATCGCCGATCAGGCCCACCGGGCAGGTGGAAAACACGGCGATTGCCTTGGGATGCACGTTGTCATAGGCCTCCTGGATGGCCTGCTTGAGTTTTTTCTCCCCGCCGAAGATGATCTCCTGGTCCTGCATATCGGTGGAAAAACAATAGGTCATGAAATTGTGGCCGTCTTCGGTGGTCTGCGCATCGGTCTGATTGCGCCGGGTCAGCCAGGAGTAAAACCCGCAGCCGATGGGCCCGTGGGTGATGTTGACGATATCGCGGGTCGGGCCCAGCACAACGCCCTTGCACCCGGCATAGCAGCATCCCCGCTGGCCGATTAAGCCCGGCACGGTGCGCACGTTGGACTGGATGGCCGGCACGCGGCCGTCTTCATCCACCTGATTGACAACGATCTGCTTGGCACGTTTGCGCGCCACTTTCGGGGGATAGGGTTTTAACAGCTCGGAGCGGATTGCCTCCGGGTCCATATTGATATCGGGTTTTCGCGCTTTGGTTTCTGCGGCATCCATACCTGCATTCTCCCTTGAATTTACGATTTTTTCCGGC
>JAGTVF010000015.1 GCA_018224315.1 Desulfobacterales bacterium
ATGATTTCCATGCCCAGGCCGCCGATGGCGGCCACGGCCATGGGCTGGAGCATGTCGCCGCCTTCACCCATGTTGGCGGCCAGGGGGGCAAATCCCATCATGGTGGTCACCGAGGTCATGATCCGGGGGCGCATTCGGATTTTGGCCGCCTCGGTTACCGCGGCCCCGGCGGCCAGGCCCTGCCGGTCCTGCAGATCGCCGGCATGGGTCAACAGCAGCACCCCGTCGTTGACTGTGGCCGCCACCACCACCAGCACGCCGATGATCACCGTGGCCCCCAGGGGCAGGCCTGCGGCATGCATGGCAAACACCGAGCCGGCCAGGCAGACCGGCACGCAGGCAAGGATCAGAGACGGCAGCCGGATGCTGTTAAACTGCACGGTCAGCACGATAAATGAGAAAAACAGGGCAAAGCCGAGCACGGCAAGCACTGTATTTTTCATGTCCGCCATCATTTCCGCATTTCCGCCAAAGTCAAATCCGTAGCCCGCCGGCCGGTCAATCTGGGCAAGGGCGTTTTGCAGCCGGTTTATGCCGCCGGCCAGATCACCGCCGGCCATATCCGCCTCCACGGTGATCTGTTTGACCTGGTTTTCCCGGATGATTTCCACCGGGCCGGAGGCGGCGGTTACATCAGCGATGTCCCGGAGCCGGACCGCGTCCTGGCTGCTGGTGCTGACAATCAGGTTTTCCACGTCCTGCCGGCTGTTTAGCCGGGTTTCCGGGACCAGCACGCGGATGTCGTAGTATTCGGAGCCGTCGCGGAAACGCGTGGGCACCGCCCCGGTGATCAGGGAACGCAGGGACCGGGCCACGTCTGCAACAGAGACACCCAGCTCAGATGCCTTTGTGCGGTCCACGCGGACCTGATATTCGGGCTTGGTCCGGTCCATGGAAATGGAGACGTTTTCAAACTGGTCTATCCCCCGGACGGCCGCCACCGTGCGGCCGGCCAGATCATCAAGGGTCTCCATGTCCCGGCCCCGGACCTGGACGATCAAATCTGCGGCCCGCAGCCCCTTGGTGCCCTTGATGGGCATCTGCCGGGCCATGATCTGCCCGCCCGCAGGCTGGATGCCGGCAAGGGTTTTTCGCAGAAAGGCCACATAATCCTGGGTGCTGATATCGCGGCTGGCCCCGGCCACGAGCTGGATGTCCACCTGGCCCTCATTGGCCACTTCAAAGGTGGTCAGCCCTTTCACCTGTCCGCCGGCCAGGGCAAATGTGCTTTCAATCCGGGGGTCATTTTCCACCTGTTTTTCGATTTTTTCCAGCACGCGGTCGGTTTCGTGCACGGACGCGCCGGTGGGCATTTTTACTTTGACCATAATGCGGCCGTCGTCAATCAGGGGCAGAAATTCGCCGCCCAGCCGGCCGAGCAGCAAAAACGCCGCTGCCAGGACCATGACAAAAACCGCCGCAACGGTTTTCCGGCGCATAAGCGCCCGGGTGAGCACGCGGCCGTATATCCCGGCAAAGGCGGCAAACATGCGCTCAAACCAGCCGGATTCTGCCTTTGGCCGGCTTTTGCCGAATAGCAGGGTAGTGATCATGGGCGTCAGGGTGACAGCAACCGCCAGGCTGATGACCACGATGCCGGCAATCACCAGGATCAGTTCCCGAAAAAGCAGGCTGACCAGTCCCGGAACAATGAGAAAGGGCACAAACAAGGCCAGAAATGAAAGCGTTGCCGCCACCAGGGCCGGGCCCACCTCATCGGTGGCCGTCACCGCGGCTGATGCCGCATCTTTTTCCGGATTTTCCCGCCGCATCCGGGAGATGTTTTCCACCACCACGATGGAATTGTCCAGCACCACACCAATGGCCACGATCAGGCCGCCCAGGGAAAATATATTGAGCGAAAACCCGGCAAGCTTCATGAGCCCGAAATTGATCACCAGGGTAAGGGGCAGGGCAATGACCATAACGGCCACCTGCCGGGCGCTGCCCAGAAACAGGTAGACCACGATGATCAGTAAAACAGCGGCGGCAACCGCAGCGTTTCGGACACCGGAAAGGGCCTGTTTGACGTAAACCGCCTGGTCCTCCACGTATCCCACCCGAAGTCCTTCGGGAAGCTCGGGCTGCAGGCTTTCCAGAAGCCGGCCCACATTTTCGGCCGTCTGCACGGTGTTGGCCTCGGCCTGCTGGAGCACGGAAATCTTGACGCACGGCTGGCCGTTAAACCGGGTGATGACCCGCTGATCCTCGTGGCTGTCGGCCACCTCGGCGATATCTTTCAGATAGAGTCGCTGGTGACCCTCGCCGGCCACTATCACGTTTTCAATATCTTCGAGGGTTTCATATTCGCCCATTGTGCGGGCGATGATTTCCCTGGGGCCCTGGGTGATCCGGCCGCCGGTAAGCTCCAGGTTCTCCGTTTCCACCCGCTGGATGATTTCGTTTAAAGACAGGCGGTGTTTTTCCATGGTTGCGGGATCGAGCTGGACGCGGATCTCACGCTCAAGACCGCCGAGGATCTCTGTTCCGGCCACGCCCCTCACCGCCAGTATCCGGTCCTGGAGCCAGTTATCAGCCCAGTCCCGGAGCCGGGACGGTCCCCACAGTTCTGAGCTGACAGTGAGCTGCATTACCGGAAGCTGGGAGGGATCGGCCTTAAACACGTAAGGGGCTTCAATATCATCTGGCAGCTGCTGTTCGGCCCGGGTTAAGGCGGCCAGCACGTCCTGGAATGCCACGTCAATGTCTGCTCCGTACTCAAAATGCACGTCCAGGGAATAAGTGCCTTCCATTGAAGACGATTCCAGGTAATCCAGCCGGTCCACCGTGGCCATGAGGCGCTCTACCGGATCGGCGATCTCGGTGTCGATTTCTTC
>JAGTVF010000016.1 GCA_018224315.1 Desulfobacterales bacterium
CCACGGATATCTGAGCCCGTTGCCGCTGGTATGCGGCCATGTCCCCGAGCGCCCGGACGGTATCGTCCACGGCAACACAGGCCACCCCCCGGCTTTGCCAATCCGCAACAGGCAGGTTTTCCAGCCGGTCTCTGCAGCAAATAATGCAGGACACGCCGGCATCCAAAACCTGTTGGAGAAAATCATGCCCGTCATGGCGCGGTCCCACAATGGCTGCAAAAATGTCATTGCCGCCGATATCACGCGAATCAATGCCCACGCCGGAAAAATCCGTCCGATTTCCCGCACTCACAACGTCTCCGGCCGTAGCCGCCGTTATATCTTCAATGGTCCAGGGTATCAGCGACATCATCCATTTCCCATGCCAGCACGTGTTGGGCTTCCAGCCGGTCATCAAAAGCCACGGTCTGGTGCCCGATGATTTGATAGGTTTCATGCCCCTTGCCGGCAATCAGCACCGCATCTCCGGGATGCGAGGCCCGAATCCCCAGCCGGATGGCTTTTTTCCGGTCCGGCTCGACTGTAAAACTGCCCCGCTCAAACTCCGGTCCCACCTCCTGGGGCGGCAACTGCCTGGCATCATGAATGCCCTTTACAATATCGGCGATAATGTCGCCGGGCGCTTCTGTGCGCGGATTGTCGGATGTCACGACCGACAGGTCCGCGTATCTGGCCGCAATTTCGCCCATTTGCGGACGCTTGCCCCGGTCCCGGTCCCCGCCGCATCCAAAAACGCAGATAATCCGGCCCGGAATGATTTCCCTTAATGTCAGCAGGACATTTTTCAATGCTGCGGGGGTGTGGGAGAAATCCACGAACACATACCGGTCCAGGGTATTGGATATCCGTTCAAGACGGCCGGGCACCATGGCAAATGTTTCAATTGCCTCGCAGATCGCCCGTGGAGCGATTCCCATGAATTCTGCGGCTGCAGCCGCACAAAGAATGTTTTCCAGGTTGAACTGCCCGGCCAAAGGCGAATGAAAGGGAAACGAGGCGCTTTGCAGATGCAGGCGGCCGTAAATGCCGTGCTGATCGAAACTCAGCCCGGACGGGTAAACCCGGCTGCCGTTTCCCAGCCCGATCCGGATGCACCGCTTCTGGCCCAGAATATCGACCAGTTCCCGGCCCTTTTTGTCATCCGTGTTAATCACGGCCGCGGATCCCGGCTCCCGGAGATAACGGGTAAAAAAAGCCTTCTTGGCGGACCAGTACGCTTCCATGTTTCCATGAAAATCCAGGTGATCCTGGGACAGGTTGGTGAAAATACCCAGGGAAAACCGGCAACCGGCGATCCGCTGCAGGGCTACACCGTGGGAGGAGACTTCCATGATGACGTGGGTGACCCCGGCTTCTGCCATGTCTGCCAGCATATGCTGCAAATCGGATGCTTCCGGGGTTGTCAGGCTGCTTTTAAAACTTTTTCCCCTGTAATGGTAGTTGATGGTGCCGATCATGCCGGTGGGCAAGCCGCTTTGCCGGAGCATGTGCTCCAGGATCATCGCAGTGGTGGTCTTTCCGTTGGTCCCGGTTATGCCGATAAGGGTAAGCTTTTCCGACGGATGATCGTAAAACCGGGCCGCGGCCTTTGCCAGGGCATTGCGGGCATCCCTGACCACAAGCACGGGAATATTTAAATTCAAGGATTTTCGGGCCACCACGGCGGCCGCACCCCTGGCCGCCGCATCCTCGGCAAAATCATGGCCGTCACGGCTTTGACCGGGCAAGGCAACAAAGAGATCACCGGAGCGTACACGGTCGGAACGATACTGAATACCTGTTATTTCAACTTCCTGAGTCTCTTGCCGCTGGTCATTGCCCCCCTGATCGGCATTGACGGCAGCCATGAGTGTGGATAGTTTCATGCCCCCTCCTTTTCAGCCCTGGTATGATCCAATAATTCCCGGGCCGGGGCAATGTTCATGTAATTAAACGATTCCCGGACAATCTCGGCAAAGGCCGGGGCCGCCACCACCCCGCCGTAATGGCTCACCTTGGGGTCTTTGACCATCACCAAAACAGCCAGTTCCGGCGATTCGGCCGGTGCAAAACCCACGAACAGGGCATTGTATTCACAGTTTTTATATGTTCCCTGTGAATTTAAGATCTGTGCGGTTCCGGTCTTGCCGCATACCCGAAAGCCGCGGGGAGAGGCCTGAGATCCGGTGCCGTCGGGCTGTGTAACCGATTGCATCATATCTTTCACCGCACGGGCCGTGGATTCTGTGACCACCCGGCGCCTGGCCTCCGGCTCAAAGCTTTGGACCACCTCGCCGCTGGCATCAGTTATGGCCTCGACCATGCGCGGTTTCATCAGCACCCCATTGTTTGCAATGGCCGATACAGCCGAAAGCAGCTGAACAGCAGACACGGAAAGCCCCTGGCCAAACGCGATGGTGGCATGATCCACGGGACGCCAGTTCCGGTAATGCCGGAGCTGGCCTGGTGTCTCCCCGGGACAGTCAATGCCGGTTTTTTCCCCAAACCCAAAATCAGAAAGCGTGTTATACAGTTTTTCCGCTCCGATGCGCTCAGCGATTTTCACCGCCCCGATATTGCTCGAATATTTGATCACTTCAGCCACTGTCAATTCATCGTTGGGATGGATGTCGTGCAATGTATGGCCCCCGACAGCATACGTGCCGTCCTCGCAGTCCACCCGGGTGGCAGGAGAACACCGGCCGGACTCAAGGGCGGCAGCGGCCAGAAAGACCTTGAGGGTGGAGCCGGGCTCGAATGCATCCGTAATGGCGCGGTTGCGCCAGGTCTGCCGGGGAAACCGGGTAAAGGCGTTGGGGTTAAAATCCGGGTAATGGGCCATGGCGCGCACCGCTCCTGTCTGGGGGACCATGACCATGGCCATGCCGGAATCCCCGTTGAACTTGAGAACGGTTTTTTTCAGGGCCTCTTCTGCGATGTACTGAATATTTCGGTCAATGGTGAGCACCAGGTTATTGCCGGGCCCCTGCCCGGATTTGGCCTCGGATTGCTGGAAAATCCGTCCCAGTGCATCCCGGATAAAAGTCGACTCCCGCACATCACCGCTTAGCTGCCGGTCATAGTAATATTCCAGACCTTCGAGGCCGTTGCCGTCCACACCGGCAAACCCGAGAATTTGCGCCCCCAGGGTCTTGTTGGGATAAACACGGGAATAATTGTCAAACAGGGCCAGGCTGCTGCCGAACTGATTTTTCAGCTCTCGTGCCCGCTCGGGTGCCGCATCCCGCCGGATCCATACAAAGGGCCGGTCCGTGTTTAGCCGGTCGGCCACTTTCCCGGCATCCATGTCCAGGTGCCGGGCGATTTCCGAGGCTGCTTTTTTCGTGTTTTCGATCCTGGCCGGATGTGCGCCGATGGACACCACGCGGGTGCTGGCCGCCAGCTCCCGCATGTTGACGTCATAAATGGTGCCGCGCTTTTCCCGAAACTCGGCTGAACCGCTATACTCCCCGGAAGCCCGGCTTTTTAACCGGCTGTCTTCAATTACCTGCAGATAAACCGCCTTGCCGGCAATGGTCAGGTAACAGGCCGCAAGCACCAGACCCGCCATCATGATCCGGCGGTTTCGGCCGGGCGTCTGGTTTGATTTTTTTTCTTTTTGGCGGGTTTTTTTCATGGCACCCTGACAATCTGTTCCGGTTTGGGGGTGATCATTCCCAATTCTGTTCTTGCCCTGGTTCCAAGGACCTGGGGAGACTTCAAGTGAACCAGCTCGATTTGCAGTTTTCTGCGGGTTTCCATTAATTGCTCCTGCTGCCGGCCGGCTTCCACGATTTCATAACCGGTCCGCCGGCACTGCACCGCGCACCAGGTATCAAAAAACACTTCAGCCAGCAGCACCAGCATCAGCAAAATGAAGGCAAGAAGCGTGCGGCCGGTAAGAAGAGGTGTTTTGACTTTTCGGTTTGCAGACATCGGCTGCTCCGTACCTTTGCATTTTTTCCGCAGAACTATGGCAGCTTTTCCGCCGCCCGCAGCCGGGCGGAACGCGCCATTGGGTTTTCCCTGATTTCGCTTTCTCCGGGCTTTCCCACCTTCCTTGTCAAAACCCGCAAAACCGGTCTTTCTTCGCATGCGCAAACCGGAAAATCCCGCGGGCATGTGCATCCCCGGCTGTATTTGGCAAACCGCTGCTTGACCATCCGGTCCTCCAGGGAATGAAAGGCGATCACGCATATGCGCCCCCCGGGTTTTAAGCAGTCCACAGCACGGTCAAGAAACGTATCAAGGACTTCAAGCTCCCGGTTAACGGCGATGCGAAGCGCCATAAACACCTTGGTGGCCGGATCAATTTTTCTGCGGGCCGCATCTTTTTGCGGAATGGCGCCACGCACAATATCGGCAAGCTGCCCGGTGGTTTCAATTGCCCTGCCTCTTCGGCTTTCAACGATTCTGCGCGCAATGCGAACCGCCCATTTCTCTTCTCCCAGATCCCTGAAAATCCGGGCCAAATCCCCGGAATCCAGGGAATTGATCATGTGGGCCGCGCTTTGCCCGGTCTGTGGATTCATCCGCATATCCAGGGCCTCGTCCCTGCGAAAGGAAAAACCCCTGCCCGGAGCCTCGATCTGATCAAAAGACAGGCCCAGGTCCACAAGAATCGCATCCACGGCTTCAATTTTAAGTTCCAGGAGGATATGAGGCAGGTTGACAAAATTGTCATGAATCAGATGAACATTTGCCGACCAGGGAGCCAGCATCTGTTCTGCGCGGTCAACCGCACCGGCATCCTGATCGATGCCGATGAGCAGACCATCCGGAAGGATTCTTTCCACAATGGCCATGGCATGCCCGGCACCGCCCAGCGTGCAGTCGACAACGCATTTGCCCGGTTCACAATGAAGATAGCCGAGCGCTTGATCGCGCATAACAGAGATATGTCGAGTGGCCATGGTTTAAAGCCCTAGTCTGGCAATTTCGTTTGAGACCTCCTCATCTTTCATATCCTCTTCGTGAAGTTTGCGTTTCTCATCATTCCAGTTTTCAAGTGACCAGATTTCAAAATGATCGAGAACGCCGACCAGCACGATATCTTTTTCAAGACTGGCATAATCACGCAATGACTGGGGAATCAGGATACGGCCCTGCCGGTCCATGGGGCATTCGGCCGATTCGCCGATAAAAATACGCCTGAAACGCCGCATGGACGGACTTTTTTCGGCCATCTGCAGGATTTTTTCCTCAACCGTTTCCCAGTTCTGATAGGGGTAGGCCACCAGACCCTTTTCATCGAGACCGGGGCCGGATAAAACCAATCCATTGCCGCCGTTGTTCCGGATCAGTTCCCGGAAACGCGCCGGAATATTGACCCGCCCCTTGGCATCAATGGTGTGATATGAGCTTCCCCGGAACATGTACCCCCTTTTTTCCACTTTACACCACTTTTATTCAAAACCTACATCAAACTGTGCTTTTGTCAAGAAAAAAAGAAAAATCGTCTTGAAATTTTATATGTAATTTTAAGGGGTAACACAAAAAAACTTTTGGTGGTGAAAAGTGGGCTATATTTTTCTCCATGCTTTATCATGGACATCCGGGGGGGAAAAATGCAAAAAATTCTATTGACAGACGCCGGTGCTTGACGAATCCAACAAGGACGCCTAATATAAAAGCCATGTTGTTAAACAGTTCCACCCAAAACCCAAGGAGACAAAAATGGCAGTGATCACCATTACCAGCGAATACAATGCAGGCGGGCAGCGTGTGGCCACAGACCTTGCAAAGAAACTCGATTTCCAGTTCGTGGGCGATCAACTGGTGGCCGATGTGGCCAAAGAACTCAACATGTCCAAACACGAGGCTGAAACCTTTCTCAAAGCCGGCGGCTCCTCGATTCTGCGCTACCTGGACCGCTACACCTGCTCCATTGTCCAAAAGGTCGTGGACAGGGAGCACGGCTGTTTGGACGATGCCACCTATTACAACAAGACACGGGAACTGGTGGAAAAGATCTACACAAATGAAAACGCGGTGATTCTGGGCTGGGGCGCCCAGTGCATCCTCCAGAAAAAGCCGGATACCTTTCATGTGCTGCTCAAAAAAAATCCTGAGAAAAAAATCGAGGATGTGATGGAAAAGCGCAAATGCAGCCGAAAGGACGCAGAGAGGCTTATTTCAAACGACGAGGAAGAAAAAAAGGCCTATATCAAAAAATACTTCCAGGCCGACTGGCATGATCCTTCCCTTTACAACATGATCCTCGACATGGAGAACTACACAGCCGACCAGGCCGTGGGGCTTATTGCAGAAAAAGCAGAAGGACAGATCTCCCAGGGGCAGAAATAACAAATCGGGATGCCAACGGATACCAACATCTATGATGTGGTCATCGTGGGCGGTGGGCCTGCGGGTCTGTTTGCCGCCCACTATCTGGCCGCCCGCACGGATCTCAACGTGCTGCTCATTGAAAAGGGAAAGCCTCCGCAAAGCCGAAAATGCCCTTTAACCGAGACCCGGCGGTGCGCCCAATGCCAGCCGTGTGATGTGTTGTGCGGCATCGGCGGGGCCGGCCTGTTTTCAGACGGCAAACTCAACTTTATTCCAAAGCTGGGCAAAACCGATCTGACCGCTTTTTTGCCCCCTGATCAGGCCCAGGCGTTAATCGATGAAACCGAAGCCATCTTCAACGCTTACGCAATGACCGGGCCGGTGTTTCCCACCAATGCGGAACAAGCCAGAGAAATCCGCAAACACGCCTTAAAACAGGGCATTGACCTTCTGCTCATCCGGCAGAAGCATTTGGGCAGCGACCGGCTGCCCGGATATATCGGGCAGATCCAGGCGAACCTGGAAAAAAAAATCCACATCCACACCCGGGAACCCGTCATTGACGTAATCTCCGAAACCCCGGGCCGAATCCGTGTGGTCACGGAAAACAACGCTTACACGGCCCGGTTTGTGATCCTGGCCCCGGGAAGGGCCGGAGCGGACTGGATGGCCGGACTGGCTGAGAAATTCGGCCTGCACATGCATCAGCGGGGCATTGAGGTGGGCGTGCGCGTGGAAGTGCACAGGGAGATCATGGCAGATCTGTGCGACGTGATCTATGACCCCACCTTTTTTATCCAGACGTCCAAATACGACGATGAAACCCGGACCTTCTGCACCAACAGCGGCGGATTTGTCACCCAGGAAACCTACGGGGATTTTGTTTGCGTCAACGGTCATGCCTTCATGGACCGCAAATCCGAAAACACCAATTTCGCGTTTCTCTCCAAGGTGGTGCTCACCGATCCGGTCACAGACAACCAGGCCTACGGCGAATCCATCGGCCGGCTGGCCACCCTCATCGGCGGAGGCCGTCCGCTGCTGCAGCGGATGGGCGACTTAAAGCGGGGCCGGCGCAGCACCTGGGCGCGCATCGAAAAAAGCGGGATCAGGCCAACTCTGAAAAACGTGGTTTGCGGCGACATTGCCATGGCCCTTCCCGAACGAATCCTGGCCAATATCATGGAAGGCATTGAGAAGCTAAACAGCGTGGTGCCCGGTGTGGCAAATGATGAGACACTGCTCTACGCCCCGGAGATCAAGTTCTTTGCCACCCAGGTGGCCACCAGCAGTGTGCTGGAAACTGCCGTTGAGGGACTGTTTGTGGCCGGAGACGGCCCGGGCGTGGCCGGCAACATCGTATCGGCGGCCGCCACCGGCTTGATCCCGGCCAAAGAGATTGTCCGGCGTGAAAATTTATGATTTCGCAAAAGTAAATTTTCAGAAGGCGCCGCAAAAAATTACCGGCGGATGCGCAGACCTTCGCCGGCCCGGGGCATAAACACCTTGTAGCCCTCTTTCTTCAGTGTTTGGGCAAATCCGTCCATCTGCTCGGGCTCGCCGTGGACCAGGGCAATGCGTTTGACCCGGAGGTTGGATTCTTTTAAAAACCGCAGCATTTCATTTTTGTCCCCGTGGGCGGAAAACCCGTCCAGACTCACCACCCGGGCTTTGAGCGGATATTCCTTGTTCATAAAACGCATCACGGGCGCCTCGCCTTTGCGCCCGTTTTGCGCGTATTCCAGCCCCTTTTCCTTCAGCCTTCGGCCCAGGGTATGGGCAGCCATGTAGCCCACGATCAGAATGGTGTTTTTCTCGTTGTGAATCTTGTAGCGCAGATGATGCAGAATCCGGCCGCCTTCGCACATGCCCGAGGCTGACAGAACAATGTGGGGCCTGTCTTCGCGCATCAGGGCCATGGATTCCTCCACGGATTCGGTAAAATGCAGATGGTCGAACAGAAAAGGGTTTTTGCCTTCGGTTAAAAAATCCGAATGGGTCTGCCTGTCATAGACCTCGGGGTGCTCCCCGTAGACGCGGGTGATGCGTGTGGCCAGGGGCGAATCCACGTAAATGGGCACCTTTGGCACCTCATTGTTGTCATAGAGTTCATGGATGGCATAGAGCAGTTCCTGGGTCCGGCCGAAGGCAAAGGCCGGGATCAGAAGTGTGCCCCCGCGCTCCACGGTTTCGGTGATGATCTGCTTTAAATGGGGCGTCATGTCCGCCACGGGCTCATGGCTCCGGTCGCCGTAAGTGCTTTCCATGAGCATCAGGTCAATATCGCGGTCCTGTTCGGCAAACTGGAGCTGGGGATCGCGGATGATGGGCTTGTCAAACCGCCCGATGTCGCCGGTATAGCAGATATTGTAATAACGACCCCGCTCTTTTGCCCGGATGATGGTCACGGCAGAGCCCAGGATATGACCGGCCTCGTAGAACACGCATTCCATGTCTTGGGCCGCGGTTACCCTGTGGTTGTAGGGCTGGCCGGCAAAATGGGTCAGGGCCTGCTCGGCGTCAGCCGAGGTATAAAGGGGCTCCACACGGGCCAGCCCGTAGCGGTCCATATAGCGGGTGACCGCGTCATCATCTGTGCGGCCGTTTTTCTTGAGCATTTTCTTGATTTCATTCTGATCCCGGCCCGTAAGATCCGTCAGGGCCCCGCGCACCCGCTTGTAGTTGAGATAGGCGGCATCGGATTCCTGTATATGGGCGCTGTCCGGCAGCAGGTAATGGCAGGCGTCTGCTGTGGCCCGGGTGGTCAGCACGTTTCCGGCAAACCCCTTTTTTACCAGCAGGGGAATCCGGCCCGAATGATCGATATGGGCGTGGGACAGCACCACATTTGCAATAATGGCCGGATCAAAGGGCATGACCCGGTTTTTCTCATCGGCTTCAGCCCGCCTGCCCTGAAACATGCCGCAGTCAAGCAGTATCCGGTCCTTTTCGGTTTCCAGCATGTGCATGGAACCGGTCACCTCGCGCGCCGCGCCATAAAATCGAATCTGCATGAAAGCTCCTTTCATTGGGTAAAGGTCACCTCTGATTCTTACCAGGAACGCCGGACAAATTCAACATAGAGGAAAAAAGCCCTGCGGCCGGGGCCGATTTTTTCGCCCCCGGATTTGGGTTTACCCGGCCTGACAAAAATGATATTTAATATAGTTTAGCGGAGTTATTATAAGTTCCA
>JAGTVF010000017.1 GCA_018224315.1 Desulfobacterales bacterium
CTTCCACCCGGTTTCCGCTTCGGTAAGTGGGTTGATCGGCCGTATACACCCCCCGGGTGCCGCGCCAGTCCGGAGACAGAAAAATTTCAAAGCTGGGGATATTATGGCCGGAAATCCCGATCCATTGTCGCATTTGGCCCGGGGTGATTTCCAGGTCCACTTTTTCGGACTCCACATGAAGGCGCCGGATCGACAGCCGGTTTAACCATTTCTTGATGGACCGGGCCCGGCGGAAAATCGACGCCCACTGGGCCACCGGGTCCTTGCGGTTTAAAAAGCACGCTTTGATCACCTGCCGGGTATAATCCTCAAAAGATAAGCCCGCGTGATGCGCCAGCGCCGGGGTGGGGTACATGGCCAAAGTCCAGCTGAAATCACCGGTCTCCTCCCTGCGGTCCAGGATATTTCGAAGCGGTTTTCTGGCTTTTGCAAATTTTGCAATGGATCCGGGATCAATATGGGACAAATGGGTTATGGATTCCGGGGCCAGCAGTACAATGCTGCCGTTGAGGTTTTCCAGCAGTTCCTTTTCGCCAGGGGCGATAAAGGTCAGTTGCCGGTTGTTTGCGATTTCATAAAATTTCTGTTCCATGGGACAGGTCTGCATCATCCGCTGGATTGGATGCCGGCCGGCTTTGAGCAGTTTTTCATATAGTTTCTCCGCCAGGGGCAGGGCTGCAGGATCATATCGCAGCAAAATGATGTCGCTTTTTTTTCTGCGGCCGTGCCGGGCGGTTTTCAGGCCCCATAACAGAATGTCGGCATAACGTTCAATATGCTGTGTTTTAAAATTCATGGTAAGTTTTTTCAGAAGGTTGTATTTTTTGTTTAATGTTCTTCTTTAAGAAAAAGCCGGTGGTATTCAGAATCCTTTAAGTGGGTTTTGAGCAGCCGGCTGATGAGATTGTAAACCTCTTCGATTTCCGCATCACTCATTCTGCCGGCCAGGGTTCGGATCAGCCGGTCATCGGAGAACATCTGCAAGTAGCAGATCAGGGTCTGTTCATCCGTGGGCCGGTCCCATCCAAAGGTAAGCAGATCTTCACAGGTTTCCACGAATTCATGGTGGTATTTTTTCATTTGGCTTCCCCTGCAGGTTGATGGTAATCTGGTGTATTCATTTTTTGATTTTTTTATCATATGGGAAAACATCGGCCGGGTCAAGCCGGCTCAAGCCTGTGTGGATGATTGCATGGACCCGGAAGGTTTCTTTTTTACCACCCATGACGGCCTGAAAATCCGTTACGGCATCTGGCGCCCGGAATCGGCTTTGTCCCGGGCTTCGGTGGTTTACCTGGCTGGGCGGGCCGAGTTTCTGGAAAAAAACAGGGAAACCATCACAGGGCTGCGCAAGCGGGGTTTTGCTGTATATTCATTTGACTGGCGGGGCCAGGGGCTTTCTTCCCGGATCCTGGACAACCCGCACAAGGGGTATGTGCGCAGCTTTGCCGATTATGTAAAAGACCTCAATGCGTTTGTCAGCCGGATTGCAAAGCCAGATCCGGCTTTGCCCAAAATTTTGCTGGCCCATTCCATGGGCGGCAACATCGGCATGCAATATTTGAATGAAAACCCGGGCTTTTTTGACCGGGCCGTGTTGGTTTCACCCATGTTTGATATCAATACGTTTCCCTTTCCCCGGGGACTGACCCGAAAACTTGTGCAAAGGGCGGTTCGGACCGGTCGCGCTGAGCGATATATTCCAGGTGATGGGGATTATCCGTTTAAGCCCGGAGGGTTTCGGGGAAATGCCCTGACCGGGGATCCAAATCGATTTTTGGATGAAATCCGGGAAGTGCGGAAAAATCCGGACCTGGCCCTGGGCGGTGTGACTTTCGGGTGGGCGGCTGCTGCGTTTGACGCCATTGACTGTCTGTCGGCCCCCGGCTATGTGGAGGCTGTGAAAACCCCGGTGCTTCTGGCATCCGGGACCCGGGACCGGGTTGTGGATACCCGGTCCCACCAACGGATCTGCAGCCGTCTGTCTTGCTGCCGGCTATTGAAAATCCAGGGGGCCAGGCATGAAATCCTTAAAGAAACCGATGTCTGCCAGCAGGTGTTCTGGCAGGCCTTTGACCGATTTACAGCTTGCTGAAATTTTTTTTGATCATTTAACCTGTCAGATGAAAGGAAACCACCATGGACTACGGCAATGATTCCCAGTATGAAGGATATGAAGAAGCGCCTGAATCCCTGCTACATCAGCGTCAGCGGCGTTTTCCGGCCGGGCGCAAGCTCCTGCTGTTGCTTTTGGCCGGAGGCGGGGCGGCGATTTTTCTGATCCTGCTGATTTCCTTTTTTACCGGCGGGCCGGATCAACGCCAGGCAGTGGAAAACCGGAAAAGCATCAACCTTGGGTCCGCAGAAAAACTTCCTGATTCGGAGGCTTCAGGCGGGGTTTTGCGTTTGCAGGCCACTTTGGCGGATTTGCAGTCGCGGGTTACAGCCAATCACGACCAGGTCCTTGGCGGGGTGCAGCAAATCCAGGAGCAGCTCGATGAACAGTCGGAAACTTTTCAAAACCTGAAGGAGCAGATCGAGGCGCTTGGCAAAAGGGCAGAAGAACTGGAAAATGAACTGCAGGCTTCCGTGCAGGCAATCCAGGAGGCACGGACTGCTGCCGGATCTTCGGCGGCAGCCCCCAAACCCGAACCATCTCCTGAGCCGGCGGAAAAAAAGTCCCAAACGGCCGACAGGAAGCAATACACGGTCCAGGAAAACGATACCCTGTATTCCATTGCCCGAAATCACGATATAGGGCTTGAGACGCTGCTGGAGATAAACGGCCTGGATGAAAATTCCGTGATTCACCCCGGAGACAAACTGACTGTATCACCCTAAATTTGAAACAAAATTAAAACAGCCGCCAGGCGTGCTGTTCCGGAAGCCCGGCGGCATATATTTTGTCAATGGTTTCCGTGACATTATAGTCCACGAACCGAACCTCGAGTTCAAGGGCCTGATCGTCAAAAATCACGTACTTCGCATGATTGGTGCCATCCCTGGGCTGGCCCACGCTGCCCACATTGATGATATACCGGCAGCCGGTGTCAAGCATGATGGTTTCCCGTTTCAGTGGATGCCTGGAAACTTCGCGGCCGTCATGGATCACGATCATCAGTTCGTGGGTATGACCCACAAAGCAGATCGGTTCTTTGGCCTCTGTCATGGCCGCATCCACCTGCTCCGGATCGGCCTCAAACAGATAGGTGGTGGCCGAGTCCGGGGGAAAGCCGTGGACGAACCGACAGTTATGTCCTGTGAGAAAAAAGGGCAGCCCGGCAATGTCGTCCAGGGATTTGCGGGAGAGCATGGTCAGGGTTTTTTCCAGGGAAATCCGGGCAATGGGATTGAACCAGTTTAGGTACCCGGGCTGATTGACGGCCAGTTCGTGGTTGCCCTGGATGGATAATATGCTGCGTTCACGCACCATCCGGATGACCTCATCGGGTTCCGGTCCGTAGCCGATGCTGTCGCCCAGGCAGTAGATGGTGGAGATGCCCGCCCTTTCAATGTCTCTGAGCACTTCCCGAAAAGCTGCGGCATTGCCGTGAATATCTGAAATAACAGCGAGTTTCATTGAGCCGGATACCTGTTGGCCATTGTGCATGATTGATATGAAAAGCACATTAGCAATTTTGCCGGCAGATTGTAAATGATTATATGGAAAACCGCCCATTTCCTGAAAAACGGATATTTTTTAAAAAAATGGTTGACTTTCAAAATAAATTATCAGAGTTCTGTAATTGCTTTTTTTTCTCTTTTGATTCACCTTTTTGGCTATTGTTTTCAAGCAGGCGGCATCGGTGCAGGAACTGACAACCATAACAAAGGGGTATAAAATGATTCTGCAAAAACGAAGTTTGAAAACGATTCTGGTTCTGATTTTACTGCTCGGGTTTCTGGGTGCATGGCAAACCGCGGGTGCCGGAGAAAAAATCAACATCAATACGGCCGGCCCTGAGCAGCTCACAAAACTCAAGGGTGTCGGGCCGGCCATTGCGGAACGGATCGTGAACTATCGTGAGAAAAACGGATCGTTTACAAGCGCAGAACAATTGCTGGAAGTCAGGGGGATCGGCCCCAAAACACTGGAGGCCATCGCGGATCAAGTCATTGCATCATCTTCTGGATAACGTCCTGAAAGGCTGATCCGCCATAAGAATAAATTTCGCAGGCCGGCTGCACCGCTGCCTGTAAAAAATCCCGGGAGAAAGATTCCCGGGATTTTTTTGCCGCTCAGTTTAGGATTGTGCGGACTGGTGAAAGTCTCAATACCGGCTATGACTCAACAAAGGGGTGGCGGCCGGTGCAGGAAACCGCCCTGGCCAGCATGGTCTGGATATTGTCGAGCACCTCGCATTGCTCAGAGCAGTCCGGCAGATTTTTGCGGTGCAGGCATTCCCGGCACGGACTCTTTGCCAGATGCCCGATATCAAAATCAAATATGTCCCGGATAATGATCATTGTATGGCTGTTTCCTGAAAAATTCGTGTCTGTGTCCGGCCGGCGGCCTGTTTTATTTTTTATAAAAATAACACCAGCTGCAGGCCGCATCAAGGAAAATTATCCGCATCCGGCCGGTGGCGGAAACCCGGGCAAGCCATCGGGTCATCCATTTATGAGAGGGTTGGAAAAATTCAAGGGAGATGAGTGACAAGAGCGCAAAAGAAGCTTGACACTTTTTGGCATCCTGATTCATTATATTGGTTTATAATTTGTTTGAAAATATTGCCCAATCCGGATCAATCCAATCAGGAGAAAGATATCTCATGAACCTGATCACATCGCTTTCCCGCAGCAGTCTGCTGCGGCTGTTTATAATCAATTTGGTGCTGGGCTGCCTTATGGGGGCAGGTCTCTGGTATGCAGCCCGGATCGTATTTGCCACCGCAAGTCCTGCTGATATCCTGGAAGTGATCAGCCGGGATCCGGATCTCCAGGTATGGGCCCGGAAAATCGCCCCGGTATTGGATCTGCTGGAGACCTGGTTTTATCCGGCCCTGGCCGGGCTGATGTTTTTGATGACCCTGGTTCAGTGGCTGGTGCTCCGGGGCGGGATCAAACGGGTGATTCGCCAATCCAGGGCTGCCGATCCAGCCCCAAAACCCACGCCGGCAAAAAAAGAAGAAAAACAGGGTGATGGAAAACCGGCCAGGGAGTCGGCCGGCCGGGAACAAAGGGAAGAAAACAAACGCTACTACCTGCACCTGATATCCGTGCTCCAGCGACAGGGCCGGCTGATGGATTTTTTTCACGAGGATTTAAGCGCTTACCAGGATGCCCAGATCGGTGCGGCCGTGCGCAGCATTCATGAAAACTGTGCCGGTGCCATAAAAAAAACCATCGCCCCGGCAGCCGTGTTCGACAAGCCCGAGGGGCAGGAGATCACTGTGCCGGCCGGTTTTGACCCGGCAGCCATCAAGCTTACGGGCAATGTCACCGGAGAGCCCCCCTTTACCGGCGTGCTCCGGCATCGGGGCTGGCGGGCCGGAAGGCTGGAACTGCCTGTGCTTTCGGTCAGCGGAGATCCTTTGATTATTGCCCCCGCAGAAGTGGAAATACAGTAATATCCCTTTGGCATCATCTCAACAGCAGGAGACCGTGAGTGAATCAGCCGGCATACATCATCGGCATTGACCTGGGAACCACAAACAGCGTGGTGGCCTATACTGAGGCCGCACCGGAAACAGATCAGAAACCGGAGGTGCGGGTCCTTGAGATTGCCCAGGTTACGGCCGCCCATACAATTGAAAAGCAGCCCGGTCTGCCGTCTTTTATCTATCTGCCGGGCCATGCAGAAGCCGGGGACGGGGCGTTTGCCCTGCCCTGGGATCCGGACAACAGGGTAGTCATCGGCGAATACGCCCGGATGCGGGCCGCAGAAGCACCCCAGCGGGTCATTGCCTCGTCCAAGTCCTGGCTGTGCAACACGTCCGTGGACCGAAATGCGGCCATTTTGCCCTGGGAGGCGGCCGATGACGTGGAAAAGCGCTCCCCTGTGGCCGCATCCTCGGCCCTGCTGGCCTATCTGCGCCAGGCCTGGAATTACGAAATGGCAGGGGACAATGTTGCTTTGCGCATGGAAAACCAGGAAATTTATCTCACCGTGCCGGCCTCCTTTGATGCCGTGGCCCGGGAGTTGACCGTGCAGGCCGCAGAGCAGGCCGGATTGTCCCGGGTAACCCTTTTAGAGGAGCCTCAGGCGGCATTTTATTCGTGGATCGACGTAAGCGGCGATAACTGGCGCAAGGCTGTTGCAAAGGACGAACTCGTGCTGATCTGCGATATCGGCGGCGGCACCACGGATTTCAGCCTGATCCAGGTTTCAGAGGAAAACGGAGAACTGGTCCTGGACCGGATCGCCGTGGGCGAGCACCTGCTTGTGGGCGGTGACAACATGGATCTGGCCCTGGCCTATCATGTGGCCGCAAAAATGGCTGAATCCGGTACCCGCCTGGATTCCTGGCAGATGCGCGGGCTGGTGCATGCCTGCCGCAGCGCCAAGGAAGGCGCATTTTCCGGTTCCCAGGACCGGGATTCATGGCCTGTGACCATACTGGGCCGGGGCAGCAGCCTCATCGGCAACACCCTGAAAATGGAACTGCCCGCAGATGATATCAGCCGGGTCATTATTGACGGGTTTTTTCCGAAATGCCCTGAAAATGAATTTCCCCGGGCACAGCGCCGGACAGGTCTGCGGGAAGCCGGGCTGGTCTATGCAGCAGATCCCGCAGTCACCCGGCACATGGCTGCTTTTTTAACCGGCCGGGATCGGGGTCAGCAGGAGACCATGGCCGCACCGGATGCGGTTTTGTTCAACGGTGGGGTCATGAAGGCCCCCCTGATCCGGGAGCGGATCAGGGATGTGTTAGACAGCTGGAGCCATTCATCCGGCCGGATCCGGGAGATCAACACGGAAAACTATGATCTGGCTGTGGCCAGGGGGGCGGCCTATTACGGGCAGGCACGCCACGGCCGGGGCATCCGCATCCGGGCGGGTCTCAACAAATCCTATTATATCGGCGTGGCTGCGGCCATGCCGGCTGTTCCCGGCATGCCCCAGCCGGTCAAGGCACTGTGTGTGGCCCCCTTTGGCATGGAGGAAGGCACTGTTGCCCACATCACAGAAAAGCAATTCGTGCTGGTGGTGGGAGAACCCGTGGTGTTTGAATTTTATGGTTCCGTTCGGCGCCAGCATGATCCGGCCGGGGCAGTGGTGGAGGACTGGCATGATCAGATCGAGGAGATCACAACCCTGGAGACGACCCTGGATGGTGAGCCCGGCACCACTGTGGGTGTGACCCTGGAAGCCGCGGCAACGGAGATCGGCACCCTGGAGCTGTGGTGCGTGTCCGTGGAAGACAGCAGACGATGGAAACTTGAGTTTAACGTCCGGCAGCAGGATTGATCGTGGATATTGCGCAAGTTCGCTATATTATCGGAATTGACCTGGGCACAACCAATTCAGCCCTGTCTTTTGTGGATCTTGAAGCCGAAGCATCGGAAAACAAAGGCATCCGCCTGTTTTCCATCCCCCAGCTCACGGCCGCCGGAGAAGTCGACCGCATGCCTGTGCTGCCTTCGTTTTGCTATATTGCCGGCAAATACGACATTGACGCCGAAGCCGTCCGGCTGCCCTGGCGCCGGGAACCTGAAACTTCCGCATTTGTGGGAACGTTCGCCCGGGATCACGGGGCCAGGGTGCCCGGACGGCTTGTGTCTTCTGCCAAAAGCTGGCTCTGCCACGGCCAGGCAGACCGCCGTGCCCGGATTCTTCCCTGGGGCGCGGGCGAAGACGTGGCCCGGATTTCTCCGGTGGAGGCCACGGCCCGGTACCTGGAGCATCTGAAATGCGCCTGGAACCACAGTGTTTCAGATGATTCCCTGTATTTGGAAAATCAGTTTCTGATCATCACCGTGCCGGCCTCGTTTGACGAGGTGGCCCGGGACCTGACCCTGGAGGCGGCCAAAACCGCCGGGCTCGTGGACGTAATTCTGCTTGAAGAGCCCCTTGCAGCCTTTTATTCCTGGCTGATTCTGCATGAAAACAACTGGCGGGAGCATATCCGTCCGGGTGAACTGGTGCTCGTCTGCGACGTGGGCGGGGGAACCACGGATCTCACATTGATCACCCTTCAGGAAACCGGGGGTACGCCCAGATTTGAGCGCATTGCCGTGGGCGAGCACCTGATTCTGGGCGGAGACAACATTGACCTGGCTTTGGCCCGGCATGCGGAACAGCAGTTCGGCCCAGGCGCCGATCTCACCGCTGACCGGTGGAAGACCCTGTGCCACCTGTGCCGCCAGGCCAAGGAAAATATTTTAAACCAGGGGACCGACCGGGAAACCATCACCATGATGGGGCAGGGCAGCAGTCTGATCGGCGGCACCCGGACTGCGGAAATTACACGTGAAAGCCTGGAGCAAATTGTTCTGGAAGGCTTTTTCCCCATAGTGGAACACACCGCCCCAAAAACCGAAACCCGGCGCAAGGCAATCTCCGAATTCGGCCTGCCCTATGCCTCTGATCCGGCCATTACCCGTCATATCGGAGAGTTTCTGGAGCAGCACGGAGATGATGTCGCCCGTTTTACGGATAAAAGCGATCCGTTTCCGGACCTGATCCTGTATAATGGCGGCAGTCTCAAGGCCGAAGTGATCCGGGACCGCATCGGATCGGCCATATGCCGGTGGTTTGACAGAAATGACCATCAGCGCCCCCGGGTGCTGGAAAACCGGGATCTGGATGTGGCCGTGGCCCTGGGCGCCTCGTATTACGGACTGGTCAAAACCGGAAGAGGCGTCCGGGTTGGCAGCGGCAGCCCCAGATCCTATTACCTGGGCATTGCCCGGGCAGACCGGCAGCAGGACGGGGCGGCGCAGGCCATATGCGTAGTGGAGCGGGGTCTGGATGAGGGGTCACGGGTAACGCTTGCGGATCAGGAATTTGAGGTTCTGGCCAATCAGCCGGTGAGTTTTGAACTGTTTAGCTCCAGCTTCCGCTCCGGCGACCGGGCCGGGGATATCGTGGATGTGGATGAAAGCTTAACCCGCCTTCCGTCCATACAGACGGTGATTCAGTTCGGACAGAAAGGCGTGCAGACCGCCATCCCCGTGCAGATTGAAGCCGAATACACAGAAACCGGAATCCTTGAATTGTGGTGCGGCTCGGTTTCCACCGGTCACAAATGGCAGCTCCGGTTTCAGCTGCGGCAGATGCCGGCCCAGGAGATGGTGGCCGAAACCGAGGTGTTTGACAGCGCACAGGTGCAGGCGGTGATCCGGACCATTGATGAGGCGTTTTCCGCACAGGACAGCCGCGCGCTTTCCGGACTGGTCAAAAGCGTTTCGGATCTCATCGGGCGCTCCAGGGACAACTGGCCCCTTTCATTAATCCGCCAAATGGCCGATGCCTTGCTCGAGCGCATGAATATGCGGAAAAAAACGCCCGAGCACGAGGTGCGTTGGCTGAATTTGCTGGGATTCTGCCTCCGGCCGGGCTTTGGCGACGGCTTAGACGACCAGCGTATTGCCCGGCTCTGGAAAATCTACAAGCAGGGCGTGATATTTAAAAAAAACCAGCAGGCTGCGGCCGAATGGTGGATCTTGTGGCGCCGGGTGGCCGGCGGTCTCAATTCCGGCCGCCAGCGGCAGTTTGCCCAGGACGTTCGGCCTGTGCTCATGCCCAGAAAAGGGAGCAAAACAAAGGTGCCCGCCCAGCAGAGAATGGAGATGTGGATGGCCGTGGCCAGCATGGAACGGCTGGGGGCCAGGGAAAAAGCCCAATGGGGCCAGGCCCTGGCCGAAGAGATTTTACCGAAAAAAGCAAAGCCCCAGCAATTCTGGGCATTATCCCGGTTCGGGGCCCGGCAGCTGCTGTATGGACCCGTGGACCGGGTGGTTTCCCCGGACAAGGCGGCGCCATGGGTTGCGTTTCTGCTTGAAAACCAGTGGAAACATCCCGGGGCCGTGGGAAACGCTTTGGTGCAGATGACCCGCAAGACCGGCGACCGGTCCCGGGATATGGACGAAAGCCTTTTGGACCGGGTGATCCGGTATTTGTGCGACCATGGAATGGAAAAGCAAAGCCGGGTGCTGAAAAGCGCAGCTCCCCTTGAACAATCCGAGAAAACCGAAATGTTTGGGGAATCCCTTCCCGCCGGGCTGGTTTTAAAACCCTGAAAAATTTTTTACGGCGCCACCAGACTTGTGAGAATGTTGAAATCCGGTTATTGTTATTGTACTTGAAATCATGGTGGAAAAAAATCCAGTTTTATGAGAAAGCAACGGCCAATACCCGGAGAAAGCGGAAGCAACGGCGAACAGCTGGATTTTCCCTGGCTGATTGCTCACCGGGGAGCCATGGCCGAAGCTCCGGAAAATGTTCAGGCCGCTTTTGACCTGGCTTTTTGCCGGGGGGCGGATGGTATTGAATTCGATGTGCAATTGTCTGCTGATCACGTTCCCGTGATTTTCCATGATGATAGCCTGGAAAGAATTGCCGGCATCAAAAAACGGGTTTCCGGGTGCACCCTGGAATCGCTGCGCAAACTTGACCTTGGCAAATGGTTTTCTGACCGGTATGCCGGCAGCCGGATCATGACCCTGGCACAAGTGCTGCGGCGATATGCACACCAGGGCCTTCTCATGATCGAGCTGAAAGCGGGCGCCGCGCCCCCGGCAGGCCGCAGCGGCCGGAGCCGGCTGGCCGCAGGGGTTATGGAGCAAATCGATCTGCACGTGCCGGCACGTTTTCGCCGGAACCTGTATATCCTGAGTTTTGATGCAGGAATGCTTGCAGATGTCCATGAGCTTGCCCCTGATTTGCCCTGCATTTTAAACATTCATGGCCCGTGGCCGTTTTCCGGAAAGTTGTCCCGGAAAATCCAGCAATTGATCCGGGGATATTGTCTTCCCCTGGACCGGCTCTCCCGGAAATTTGTTGACCAGTGCCATGCAGCCGGCCACATTGTTGCGGTATACTCCTGCAATCGGCCTGCGGATGCAGACCGGGCCCGGGACATGGGAGCGGATATCATTATGACCGATGCACCTGCAGAGGTGATCAAGGAGGCGCCATGAAAGTCGTGTTTCATCAGTTTTTTTATCCGGTCTACACTTCGGATCCGGCATCAGCTCCGGGCCGGATTGAGGCCATTGTGGACCGGCTGCCGTCTCATGCGGAAATGGTGGATGCAGAGCCGGCACCTGAAAATCTCATTGAGCTGGCGCATTCCAATGTTCATATTGAAAATGTCCGGCGCAAGGATCTCTACGACATTGCCGCCCTGGCCGCGGGCGGGGCGGTGCAGGCCGCGCGCATCGGTCTTTCGGAGCCCGCATTTGCCGTTATCCGGCCCCCGGGACATCATGCATCCGCGGAAATGGCCTGGGGATTCTGTTTTTTTAACAACATGGCCATTGCCCTGCTGACCCTAAAGAGCCAAAACCTCATTAACACGGCAATGGTTTTGGACATTGATCTTCACTTCGGTGACGGGACCGTCAATATCCTTGGCGATGATGACTGGGTTGAAATCCATAATCCGGCCAAAAACACCCGGGAGCAATACATGGCCGAAGTCGACCGGATTCTGTCGGCCAGCCGGGCGGATATCATCGGCATATCCGCGGGGTTTGACAATCACATGCAGGACTGGGGCGGGTTGATGGCAACAGAGGACTATTACCATATCGGGAAAAAAGCAAGCCAATCCGCATTTGAGCGGGGCGGCGGATGCTTTGCCATTCTCGAGGGCGGATACAACCACAGCGTGCTGGGCCAAAACGTTGCAGCTTTGATCAACGGTATGGCAGAACCGTGTACGTAAGACAGGCGGTTCTGCCCGTTAACCGGAACGAATACGCGATGACCATGGAAAACGGAAATTCAGGTGCCGACCGCTTCCGGGAACTGACCTGGGGGGATCTTACTGCATGGGCGGGAAAAGATGTGCTGACTGCGGGAAGGAACCTGCAGCGCAAGGGATCTGTCAAGCAGCTGTCAAGGACGGCAGGCGGGGGGCTGCTCACGTGGATTCAGGCCGAGGAGGTCTTTGCCACCCATGTGGGCTTTGATCACGAGGAATTGTTTTGCCAATGCGCCTGCCAGGGGGAGGGGGCCTGTGAACACGGCATTGCCACGATCCTTGAATATATCGCCTATTTGAAGAAAAACATTCCCATACCCCTTGCGTCCTCAAATGACCAGCGATTTTTTCTGCTGTAACAGGACGGGTTTACCGCTACAGCGCGTTGTGATAAGGAAAGAATCTGTTTATGCGTGTAGGTGTTGGTTACGACATTCATCAACTGGCCCCGGGACGGGACCTCGTGCTGGGCGGTGTGAAGATTTCCCATGACAAGGGCCTGGTTGGCCATTCAGACGCAGATGTTCTTTTGCATTGCGTATGCGACGCCATTTTTGGCGCAGCCGGACTGGGCGATATCGGCCAGCACTTTCCGGATACAGATCCGGCCTACAAGGATATTTCCAGCATGGTGCTGCTGAAACAGACCTGGCAGAAGGCGCGTGTGAAGTGCCCAACCATCGGCAACATCGATGCCACAATTTTTGCCCAGCAGCCGAAACTGGCGGGCTATACCAGAGAAATGGCCGCCCGGATCGCAAAAGTCCTTGAAATTGAGCCGGAACGGGTAAATATCAAGGCCACCACCACGGAAAAACTCGGCATCATCGGCCGCGAGGCCGCCATAGCCGCCATGTGCGTGGTTTTGCTTGAAAATCGCTCAGTTTCGGTTGAATAATGTGTGATCTGATTTATTTTGTTAGAACAATTTCCTGATCCAACCACAGCAGACGGACAAATACCATGACCATCAAAGTCTATAATACACTGGGGCGGTGCAAGCAGCCGTTGGATCCGTTGACACCCGGCAAAATCCGGATGTATGTCTGCGGCCCCACGGTCTATGACTCTTGTCATATCGGCCATGCCCGGTCCATCGTCGTCTTTGACGTCATTTACCGGTACCTCAGGGCCCGGGGATATGACGTGTATTACGTGCGCAATTTTACTGACGTGGATGACAAGATCATTCAGCGGGCCAACGATCTGGGCATCTCCTCCATGGAACTGGCCGGCCGCTGCATTGACGAATTCCATGCGGACATGGCATCGCTGAACATGCAGCCTCCGGACTTAGAGCCCCTGGCCACGGAGCACATATCCCAGATTATAACCATTGTTCGCCTTCTCATTGAAAAGGGCTATGCCTACCCGGTGAACGGAGATGTGTATTTTGCCGTTGAAAAATGGCCGGAATACGGAAAACTCTCTGGCAGAAAGCTTGAAGACATGGAAGCCGGGGCCCGGGTGGACGTGGATCCGCGCAAGCAAAGCCCGTTTGATTTTGTTTTGTGGAAATCTTCCAAACCCGGCGAACCGGCCTGGGACAGCCCCTGGGGAAAGGGGCGGCCGGGCTGGCATATCGAGTGCTCTGCCATGAGCGCCGAGTACCTGGGCCAGACCTTTGACATCCATGGCGGGGGAAAGGATTTGATTTTTCCCCATCATGAAAATGAAATCGCCCAGTCCGAGGCCGCATTCGAAAAGCCCTTTGCCCGCTACTGGATCCATAACGGGTTTATCAACATCAACCAGGAGAAAATGTCCAAGTCCCTTGGCAATTTTTTGATGATCAAAGACATTGTCAAGGCCTGGCATCCCGAAGTGCTGCGCCTGTTTCTGGTCTCCAGCCATTATCGCTCGCCCATAGACTACACTGAGCAGGCCATGGCAGAGGCAGCCGCGTCCCTGGACAAGATTTACGGTCTGCTCGAAAGGGTGGTCCCGGTGTTTGACGCCTGGCCGCCGCAGGCTTCCGGGGATTCCGGGGGCGACCTGTGGCAGCGCTTTTGCGGGGCCATGGATGATGACTTTAACACGGCCCGGGGTATGGGGCTTTTATTTGAGGCGGTGCGGGAGTTAAACCGACAGATCGATGAAAAGGGGGCTGCCCGGGCCTGCCAAAGCCCCGAAGGTCTTGGCCGGATCAAAGACATGCTGGGTATCGGGCAGATTTTTGGCCTGATGGCCCAAACCCCGCAGCAGTATTTTCAGCAGTGCAAAAAAGCCGTGCTAAAGGATCAGCAAATCGATGCCCAATGGATTGAAGACCAGATCTGCCAGCGGACGCAGGCCCGCAAGGCAAAGGACTTTTCCCTGGCAGACCGGATTCGCGACGATCTCAAGGCGCGCAACATTATTCTCGAAGACCGGCCTGACGGCACGATTTGGAAACACGGCGATGGAAAAGCGTAAATTTACCCTGCATACGGAAATGACGCCCAGGGGAGACCAACCCGGGGCCATTTCCGGCCTCAGCCACGGGGTCAACAGCGGACTGGCGCACCAGGTTATGCTTGGTGTGACCGGATCGGGCAAAACCTTTACCATGGCCAACGTGGTTTCCGAGGTTCAGAAACCCACTTTGGTGATTGCCCCGAACAAGACCCTGGCCGCCCAGCTCTACAATGAGTTCAAGTCCTTTTTCCCGGAAAACGCGGTGGAGTATTTTGTCAGTTATTACGACTACTACCAGCCCGAGGCCTATCTTCCGGTATCGGATACCTATATCCAGAAGGATTCCTCGATTAATGAAATGATTGACAAGATGCGCCACTCTGCCACCCGCTCGGTGCTGTCGAGAAAAGATGTTCTGGTGGTGGCCAGTGTTTCTTGCATCTTCGGTCTGGGGGCGCCCGAGGATTACCTGGCCATGCGACTGGATCTGGACACGGACATGGAGCTGACCCGGGAGAAGCTGCTGGCTGATCTGGTTGAAATGCAATACCAGAGAAACGACATGGATTTTTACCGGGGGGTTTTCCGGGTCAGGGGCGACCGGGTGGAGATATTTCCGGCATATGAGGAGGACCGGGCCATACGCGTGGAGTTTTTCGGAGACGTGATCGAAGCCATCTCGGAAATCGATCCTTTGACCGGCAAGGTCAAAAGGCGGGTCAACGGCACCACCATTTATCCGGCCAGCCATTACGTCACCCAGGAACGCGGCCGGCGGCGGATCATTGACGATATTCAGGAGGAACTCAAACACAGGATCGATTATTACCGGGATGCGGGAAAGCTCATCGAGGCCCAGCGCATCGAGGAGCGAACCCGATATGACATGGAAATGATCCTGGAACTGGGCTATTGCAACGGCATTGAAAATTATGCCAGACACATCACCGGCCGTGCCCCCGGCCAGCCCCCGCCCACGCTGCTGGATTATTTTCCCGACGACTTTCTGCTTTTCATTGACGAAAGCCATATCAGCGTTCCCCAGATCCGGGGGATGTATAACGGCGACCGGTCCAGAAAACAAACCCTTGTGGAATACGGATTCCGGCTGCCCTCTGCCTTAGACAACCGGCCGCTTCGGTTTGAAGAGTTCAGCCGGCGGGTATCCCAGGTGATATACGTATCGGCCACGCCGTCGGACTACGAACTGGAAAAAGCCGGGGATGCGGTCATGGAGCAGATCGTGCGGCCCACAGGCTTAATTGATCCGGAGATGGCAGTTAGAAGCGCCAAAAATCAGGTTGACGACCTGTACTCGGAAATTCAGGAAAGAATTCGTGCAAACCAGCGGGTGCTGGTCACCACCCTGACCAAGCGCATGGCAGAGGACCTGACCGAGTACTACACGGATCTGGGCGTACGTGTTCGCTACCTGCATTCCGACATCAAGACCCTGGAGCGCATCGAGATCATCCGGGATCTGCGGGCGGGCGAGTTTGACGTGCTGGTGGGCATCAATCTGCTGCGCGAAGGTCTGGATATTCCCGAGGTCTCCCTGGTGGCGATTCTGGATGCGGACAAAGAGGGGTTTCTGCGATCCGCCCGGTCTCTGATTCAGACCTTCGGGCGGGCGGCCAGAAATGCCAGCGGCACGGTCATCATGTATGCTGAAACCGTTACCCCGGCCATGCGTCATGCAATGGAGGAAACCGGGCGCCGCCGCCGGATCCAGAAAGATTATAACCAGGAACATAACATCATTCCGGCGACCATTGAAAAATCCCTGGCCTCGGCGTTTGGTTCGCCTTATGAAAAGACCGCCTCACAAGCACAGGAGCAACAGGTGGCCGAAACCGCGGCCACCTATGGATCGGATCAGAAAGTCGAGCGCCGGATCCGGGAACTGGAAGCCAAGATGCGCAAAGCCGCAGACAATCTGGAGTTTGAAAAGGCGGCGCAGTACCGTGACCAGGTCAAGACATTGAAAAAGATGATGGTGTTTGATTTTGAAGCCGCAGTCTGAAACCCGGCTCCCAACGGACGGGGGAGAAAATCAGGCACCGGGCCCGGCGGACAAAATCGCCCGTACACCCAAAAGCCCCGGGGTGTATTTGATGAAAAACGCCGAGGGCAAAGTGATTTACGTGGGCAAGGCGGCAAACCTGAAAAACCGCCTCCGTTCCTATTTCTCGGAGGCCGCATCGCGGATGGATGCCAAGACCGGGGTCTTGGTCAAACACATTGCGGATTTCGAGACCGTGGTCACGGCCTCGGAGACCGAGGCCCTGATCCTGGAATCCAACCTGATCAAGCGACACCGGCCCCGCTACAACGTCATCTTAAAAGACGACAAGCGCTATCCCTCTTTACGCATGGATCTTTCCGAGGCTTATCCCAATCTCACC
>JAGTVF010000018.1 GCA_018224315.1 Desulfobacterales bacterium
ACGCTTCTGGCGTTGATGATGGATTCAGGCGAGGAGGCCGCTTTGGCCGCATAAAGAAAATAACGGGCATATAAAGAGGATTTTCGGCTGAAGGCCGCATCCACAAAGGTCACTTTGACTCCCGAAGACACCAGTTCGGGCAGTGTATTTTCCAGATAAGGCTCGATGTCCTTACATGGCGGGCAAAAATAGTCTGTGAAAAGCACAATTTCAACCGGTCCGTCGCCGATGGTAAACGCTTCTGCGGATTGCCGGCCCACCCCCATCTTTGCCAATTGACGGTAGACTTTGGCTTTGGCCAGAAATCCCGTGTGCCTGAAGACTTCCTGACCGTTTTCATCGTAGAACACCTGCACCGGAATTGACCGGACACCGAACCGGGCTGCCAGCATCTGCTCTTCTCCCACGTTCACAAATACCACGTTGAGGCTGTCCGGATAATCTTTGCGCATTTGATTCAGTATTGGCTGCATCCTGTCGCAGGGGCCGCACCCGTCGGCTCCGAATTCCACCATTGTGGGCAAGCCTGAGTTCCGGGCTTTGTCCACGGGATTGTCCATGGCAATACGGCTCTGCTTCTGCACCCACTGCTTGTTTACCTGCATTTCGGTTTCTGCGGCCAGTGCATCGATATAATCTGAAACGAATTGCTGCTTTTTTCTCTGCATCAGATAGTCGTCAATGGCATCTCTGACCTGTTCAAAGGGCGCACGATTGAATATGTCCTTGTTGTCCTGATAAAAGCTGCGGGCCTCGTTTTCAGTTACCTTGATGGTTTCGGACTTGTGATCGAAAAAGGCCTGGAGATTTTCCCCGTCGCTTACATCCCTGGATGCAAACCCGGCTTTTTCCGCCTCGTTTAGCAGGATTGCCCGGGTTGCTTCCTGATCCAGCAAAAAGAGGAGATTTTTTTCCAGTTGCACACGGGCTGCACCATCCATGGCATTGAGCTGTTGGGTCAGCCCGGCCCGGTTGATTGTCATTTTCCCTGATTGAAAAAGAATCTGCTCATCCATGGAAGCCAGGCGGGCGTATTTCAATACCCCGCTGACCAGCCCCGGATAATTTTCTTCAACGGTTTGGTCCGGGGATTGGCAAAAACCGTTTTCTGCGGTAAATGCGAGCAAAAGAGCCGGGATTGCAAGTGCCGCAGCCGCCTTTCTGAGCCAGGTACGTGTTTTTGCCTGCTTCATGTCCAATCCTTTCTGCATCAGATCCAAATGCGATGACGTCTGTTTCATGCATAGAAGATGTTGCCTGGGTGTTTTCCGGCCGTCTCAGTGATTGTTTCGTTGATTTTGGCGGTCTTTGGCCCGGCAGATGTCTTCCCGCCGGATATCAAAAATCTGCGTGCTCAATTCGGTAATTTCTTTTTCATTTTCCAGCCAGTGGCGGATGTTGCCGAGCATTGCAGCGGCATAGGGACTGTCAGAGCCGTCGGCCAGCGTGTAGTTGACCCAGAGGCCGTCTTTTTTATAGGTGGTCAGCCCGGCTTCCTCCAGGATCTTTAAATGCTTGCTGGCCGTGGACTGGGCAATGCCCAGGGCGTTTTGGATCTCGCAGACGCACATCTGTTTGCGCTGCAGCATTTTTAAGATCCTGACACGGCTGGGATCAGATAAGGCTTTCATGACCTTTGTAAATTTTTTCATAAACCATGGCTCCGGCTTTAAATTGTTGCGTCTATATCGTTAAACAATAATATATCGATTGAGCCGGTTTTGTCAATCAGGAAACAGGAAGGGAAAACGCGTGACAAAATGCGGGTGTCAGGATTGGGCGTTTTGACTGTTATGCCGGTAGGTGATGACGCGGGCCGTTTCAAGGGTTACCAGGCCCTCGTTGATCATTTCGTCGAGCAGGGGCAAAAAGGCGTTAATCTTTTCCTCTGAGTCCACTATCTCGATAATCAGGGGGAGATCTTCGGACAGGCGCAAAATCTGGGAGGTGTGAATCCGGCTGTTGGCCCCGAAACCCAGCATCCCGCGCAGGACAGTGGCTCCGGCCATGCCCTGTTTTCGGGCTTCTTCCACGATGGCCTTGTATAAGGGACGGCCTTCGAACTTGTCGGTCTCCCCGATAAAAATCCGCAAAAGAAGGGATTCGGACGGCAGCTGCATTTGTTTTTCCTTGAGTGGTTAAATCCAGCGTATCAGGCTGACGCCGCAGAGCAGGGCAAGAAAGCCAAGGCCGTTTTGCAGCAGAAAGTTTCCCGCAGCCGGCAGCCATTCCGCAGCCCGCATCAGTTGCTGGGTTTCAAGAATATATGAGGAAAAGGTGGTAAAGGCCCCCATAAATCCAATCATCACAACCATTCGCGCCTGGCCGGCCGCAGGCCAACGGCTTTCAAAAAAAGCCCAGCCGGCGCCGGCCAGAAAACAGCCTGCAACATTGACCGCAAGGGTGCCCCATGGAAAGCCGGCACCGGCAAACCGGTGCACCAACCCGGTCAGTGCGTAGCGGCACAGGGTTCCGGCGGCACCGGCAGCGGAAAGCAAAAGAATCCGGGCAATCATTGCCCCTGCCTGTAGTACTGCATGGCCTCGGGCATCATGCGCCGGATGTTGGCCATGCGGGTATCATCGGCCGGGTGGGTGCTTAAAAATTCCGGAGGCGCCCCGCCTTCTTTCTGTGCGGCCATCCGGGCCCAGAAATCTTCGGCCACCCGCGGGTCATA
>JAGTVF010000019.1 GCA_018224315.1 Desulfobacterales bacterium
AATCGTTTCTGGCCTCCGGCGCTGGCAAAGACGCCCCTTTTCTTGTGGAAGACGAGCAGGAGGTGGCCACCATCAATTACACCAGCGGCACCACAGGCTCTCCCAAGGGTGTGATGTACCATCACCGTGGGGCGTTTTTAAACGCCATGGGAGAACTTATTGAATTCGGCTTAACCCCGGAATCCAACTACCTGTGGACCCTGCCCATGTTTCACTGCAACGGATGGTGTTTTCCCTGGGCCGTTACCGCGGCCGGCGCCACCCATGTATGCCTCCGGAAAGTGGAGCCGGAAACCATTTATGACATGATCGGTTCCGAGCAGATCACCCACTTGTGTGCTGCACCCACGGTGTTAATCGGCCTTTCGGCCCATGCCGAACAAAACAATATCACCCTGGATCATCACCTGGAGATCATGACCGCAGGGGCTCCCCCGGCTCCCCAGGTGATTTTGAACATGGAAAACGTGGGCGCCAACATCACCCAGACCTACGGTTTGACCGAAGTCTATGGCCCGCATTCCATCTGCAAGTGGCAGGACCGTTGGAAAGACCTGGAGCCCGAGGAAAAAGCAAAGATCAAGGCCCGGCAGGGAGTGCCTTACGTGCATGCCCTGCACATGAACGTGGTCGATCCCGAGACCATGACCTCGGTACCCCGTGACGGTCAGACCATCGGAGAGATTGTCATGCGCGGCAACAATGTGATGCTGGGTTATTACAAGGATCCCCGGGCCACCCGGGAGGCCTTTGCCGGCGGCTGGTTTCACTCCGGGGACCTGGCGGTGATGCACCCGGACGGATACATCCAGATCATGGACCGGAAAAAAGACATCATTATCAGCGGCGGGGAAAATATTTCCACGGTGGAACTGGAAAACACCATTTACCAGCATCCGGCCGTAATGGAGGTGGCCGTGGTCTCAACCCCGGATCCCAAGTGGGGCGAGGTGCCCAAGGCCTATATCACACCGCGCCCGGGTGCAGAACCCACAGCCGGGGAAATCATTGATTTCTGCAAGCAGAACCTGGCCCGGTTCAAAGCGCCCAAACACGTGGTTTTCGGGGAACTGCCAAAGACAGCCACGGGCAAAATTCAGAAATACAAGCTGCGCGAAAAGGAATGGAGCGAAACGCAAAAGGCCGGATGAAACACTCAATTCAGGTGAAAATCAATGCCGGCAAATGCCGGGCCTGTGGAAAGGCCCCGGCATTTGCCGGCAGACAATGTTTTGCCCTGTCAAAGCTGGTGGTAAACCACTCTGTTTTCCGGAAGGTTCTGCCGGGCCAGTTCGATTAAGTGGGCGTGATGGGTAAAAAAGATCACCTGGGTGCGGGCGGAGAGATCCGCCAGGATTTCCAGGGCGGCTGCGGCCCGTTTGTTGTCGAACTTGATCAGGATATCATCGACGATAAACGGCATGGGGCTGGATTTTTCCATTGTCATTTCCAGGCCTGCCAGACGCAGAGACAAATAAAGCTGGTCTGCCGTGCCGTCGCTCATGGCCGATACTGGCACCAGTTCGTCTTCTGCCCCGCGCACCCCGGTGATCACCGGGCGGCCGGTGTCGTCGAATTCCGGTCGCATGCCGGAAAACGCGCCGCAGGTGATTTTGGCAAACAGCTCCGAGGCCCGAAAGAGCATGGGATCCTGATTTTTTTCCCTGAACCGGTCAATGGCCCGGTCCAGCACCCGGGTGGCAATCCTGACCCGGATATAGTGGCGGGCATCCGGATCCAGGCGCCCCAGAATTTCCTGGCGCTGCTGGGCCAGTTCAGCGGCTTTTGCGCTGCCGTCCATTTTTGACATTTCATTTCCCAGGCTGCCGAGGGTCTCTGTAAGGCTGTCTTTCCGCGTTGTCAGCTCTGCGATTTTTTCATCATAGCGGCTGATTTCCGGTTCAATGGTATCTGCATCCACAGCCCCGGCCGCAGCCGCAAACTGCTCCACCGTGGCCCCGCCGGAAAGTTCCAGGATCCTTTGTTCAAGGGATTTTAATTCGGATTCGAGCTGCCTGCGTTTTTCGGAGTGCTGCTCGGCTTTGGGCAGTTCCCGGTAATCCGTGCACCCGGCTTCCTCGCACATCCGCCCAAGACGGGCCTGCAGGGATTGGGTGTTTTTGCGGGCGGTTTCAAGGTTTTTTTTCTCTGCTGCCAGTTGTTTTTCAAGGGTGTTTTTCCGGGTTCTGTCCTCCCGGGCACGGGTCAGGCGGGCCTGGAGCTGCAGGACAATGTCTTGGGCCGAGCTGCCGGAAAGGTCCGGGGCTACGGCATCTGCCAGGGCCGAGGCCTTGCCGGAAAAGGCCTCGGCATCCCGGTCTATCCCCTGAATGCGCTTTTGAAGGGTTTCAGCATTTCTGAGCTTTTCAAACAGAGTGCGTACATCCTCCATGACCGCTTCGGCTTCGGCCGGGCGGGCGTCTGCAGACAGGCCCAGGGGAGAAACCGCTTCCGCCCAGCTGACGCGCCATTTTTCAAACGCGTTTTGTCCGGTTTCAAACCGGTTTTTGGCCGCAGCCAGTTCCTTTTTCCGGGCTGCCGTCTCAGAGGCGATTTTTTCATGTTCAGCAGCGAGATTTTTTTCATCTTCTATGATTTTCCGGGCCTGAAAAACAAGCCGGCTTAAGGGCAGGCTGAAAAAATCGGTTTGCGGATCCAGTTGTTTGAGTTGTTCTGCCAGGGCGGCCCGGCGGGTTTCGGTCTGGTTCTGCAGATCCCGGGCTTTTGCACAAACCTGCTCGAATTCGGACAAATCCTTTTTGACCGCCATAAAATCCCGGGCCCAGCGCTCCATTTCCCTGGGGGTTTTCGGAGAAATCCCGGTTTCGGCCCAGAGGCGTTGCCAGTGACCGCGAAGTTTTTCAATCTCTTCTTGTGCCTGTTTGTATGCCGTATCCAGTTCAGCCCGGCGGTTTTGTGCGGCCTGGTGATCCGCTGTAAGCCTTGCATGCTCGGCCACCCGATCGGCCTCCCGGCGGAGGCGGTCGGCAAGGTCATCTGCGGTTTTTACGTGGTATTCAAAGGCGTCGGCCAGGATGGTGCAGTTGCCTGAAAGGCCAAGGTATTCGGAAATTGCCTGCTCATCCGGGCTGCGGCCTTCAAGCCGGGTGCGGACAAGCTGCCAGCCCTGATCCCTTCGGACCCGGGCAGTGTTCAAGTCAGACTCGGAAGCGACGGCCTGGGCCATCTGTCCGGCCTTTATGCGGGTTTCGGTATCCCGGATCTGCTCCTCTATCTGTTTGCACTCCCTGGCGATTTCCTGGGCGCGGGTTTCTGCCTGAGCAAAGCTGTCTTCATAAACCTGAATGGTTTCTATTGCCGGGACCGGCAGTTGCTGAAGTTCGCCGGCGGTTTTTCCGGAAAGGCCCATCTGCTGCATCCGGTTTTCCAAACCGGCCCTGCGGGCATCCAGGCCGGCAAGATCCTGCTTGTTTTGTTTTTCCAGGGGGGCGTATTCCAGGGCTTCTGTCAGCACGGCCTCCAGGACCGTTATGGATTGGGGGTCCCGGAGGGCGGAAAGCTGCTGTTTTTGTTCTTCAAGGTGGCCGATCTCGCGGGTTATTTCCGGCAGGGCTTCTTTTGCACTTTCCATGCGGGTTGTGATCTGCTCATATTCAGAGGAAAGGCGCCGGATGGCCGCGGCCTGCTCCTTTTTGATGCGCAGGTGTTGGGCATCTTCAAGGCTCAGCTCATCTGAGAGGTTGCGCAGGATTTCCCGGCATTCGCCCAGCAGGGCAGAGCGCCGGGTATCGAGGCCCACCCGGTCTGCCGCGGCCTTGTGCTGGCTGCCAAGCTGCTGATAAAGCTCTTCAATGAGCCCGGCGCTGTTGATAATCGTATCATCGGGCAGCAGCCCGGCCATTTCCTTTTCAAGGGCGGAAATGGCATCATCGGCGCGTTCGGCCTCCCTGCGGGCCATGTCGAGTTTAGAGACGAGAGCCCGCCGGGTTTCGGCAAAATCGGTTGCCAGAACAGGGGTGTTTTCATACCGGGCCAGCAGGTCTGTGACCTCCTGCCGCCGGGCGATGACGGGCAGGGCTTGCCGGATTCTGTCCAAATGATGGCGCGCCTTCTGGTTTTCCTGCAGCTCGGACTCAACCCTTTGGCGGTTTTCCCTGGCCTGCCGGTACTCCTTTTCAAGCCCGGTCCACCGGCTGCCGGGAAGCATGGTTTGCTGAAGCTGTTTTTCAATGTCTTTTAGCTGCAATAACGCGGCATTGATGGCCGGATTTTTCCCCGATGGTTTAAACAGATTTTCGGCCTCGGCCTGAAGGGCATCACGGATTTCCTTTAACCGCACAATCCCGGATCCGGCCGAAAACACAAGCTGACCCAAATCGCCACCCCCGGAGACGATCTGGCGGCCGCCGGCCACCAGATCATCATAGCCGATGCCAAACATGGTGGCAAAGGCATCTGCATCCACGTGGTTTAAAAATCCGGCCAGAACGCTTTCCTCCACCACGGTTTGATCGTCTGCCCCCCGCAGGGTGTTGCTCCGGCCCTTGCGGCGGACAATTTCCAGTCGCTTGCCGTTATCCGCGGACAGAGTTGCGCCCACGCGCATTTTGGCATACGGGTGGATGAAGCTGTCGGCGCTTCTTTCGTCAATTCCGTAAAACAAGGCGCGCAAGGCCCGCAGGGCCGAGCTTTTGCCGGCTTCGTTGGGGCCGTAGACCAGGTGAAGGCCGCTGCCGGCACCGCTGAAATCAAGACAGGTGTTTGTAAACGGGCCAAATGCGGTCAGTTGAAGGGTATCGATTTTCATGATCTTTCTCCTTTGCGCATCAACCGGCCCACCAGTTCCGGCCGGACCTGCTCCAACAGCGCCTTGATCCAGTCCGGATCATTGCATTGAATGCCATCCGGGCTCTGCTTGAGCTCCCCGGGCAGCTTGCGGCAGAAATCAGACAATTCTCCGGCAAGCTCTTCTCTGGCCTCCGGGTCCTCTGCCAGGTCCTCAAACAGGGATACAAGCTCCTCCATGGCCCCGCCTGAAGGCGGATGGTCAATATCTGCAGGTAAACGGCAGAAAAACCGGACTTTTTCAACCCAAACCCGGCCCATGCCGGTTTCCATGGCAGCGGCCCGGATTTCGCCTGTCCAGCGGTCCGGGTCTGCAGCCAGTTCGCCGGCAGACCTGGTCTCACCAGTGATTTCCACCCGCACAGCAAGGGGCATGGCATTGTTTTGCGAAATCAAGGTTTCCAGTTGGTCGGCAAACGCGCTGACCACTTCACGGGGATCCCGGCTGCCGCTTGCATCAACAGAAATCAGGGACCAGCGCACCACATCCGTGGGTTTGAATGCAAGGTGGATTTCCCCGCTGTCGGTCACATTCACCAGTGCGCATCCTTTGGGGCCGGCCTCCCGGATGTGCCGGCCCTGGGTGTTTCCGGGAAACACGACAAAGGGGTTTTTGCATAATATTTCGTGCTCGTGAACATGGCCCAGGGCCCAGTACTGGTAGCCTGCCTGTTCAAGCCGTGCCGGAGTGCAGGGCGCATACGGCTCATGACCGGATCGGCCCGTGGCGCAGGTGTGGAGCATCCCGATGTTAAACCGGCCGGCAACAGGGTCTGGATAGTCCGCGGAGAGGTCTTTTTTTTCAGCAGGGGTGGCAAAGCTTCTGCCGTGAATGGCCACCGGCGGATCCTCCATGGTCTTGGTTTCGGCCCGGTTGGCGGCAAACAGGGTTACGTTGTCGGGCATGCGCAGCGATCGGGTGATGGTGCTGGCGGCATCGTGATTTCCGGCCACAACAAATACCTGAATGCCGGCTTTTCCAAGGCGCATCATCTGGTTGATAAAATACAGGCCCGTGTTGTAATCTTTCCAGTCCCCGTCGTAGAGATCCCCGGAAATCAGGACAAAATTGGCTTTTTCACAAAGCGCCAGGTCCACCACATTTTCCAGGGCCCTGCGGGTGGAGAGCCGGAATTCCTCAACAGGGGCCCCATCATAAGCTTCGAGTTTGTGCATGGGACTGTCGAGATGAATATCCGCGGCATGGACAAAACAAAACATAAGCGGGCAATTCCTTTTTATTTGACTGTGCTGCACTCATAAAACAATACATAAGGGCAAATATTCCGGCAGTAGTCATGATC
>JAGTVF010000020.1 GCA_018224315.1 Desulfobacterales bacterium
ACCAGCCCCTGCTCGCAGATCCGGATAAACGGGATGGCCGCCCCGGTGAGGGTCAAAAGGCTCAGCACCGGGTCGGGAAAGGAGATGCCAAGGGATTTTGCGGCGGATTTGATTTCGCGGTTGGCTTTGATGATGTTGGCCATGGGCTGTTCTGTCATGACCCCGAGAACGGGCAGGGCCAGTTCACCGATCACCCGGCCGTGTTTTACCACCGCAATGCCGCCGCCGTTGTGGCTGACCCGGTTGATTGCAGCGGCCATGTCCGCATCATTGACCCCCGCGGCCACAAGATCCGAGGTGTCCCAGGCGCCGCTGGCCGCCATTGCCCCGGCCTTTATGCCAAATCCCTTTATCAGTCCGGTAAAGCACCTGCCCGGGTCCTGGCGGAAGTTGACAGCCGCGGCCTTGGCAATGTCATTTTCCGGATCTGTCCCAATTTCGCCGTTGACCACGGGCAGGTCCAAGATAGTCTCCCGGGTGACAAGGTCTGTGACCATCTCCATGACCCGGACGCGCTGCACGGGGCCCGGGGTCGGGGCGGTGACGGCAAAGTCGGCCGCATCCAGATCCCTTGGCAGGCGCACGGTGTTGTAAGCGGTTTGAGAAAACACGTGGGGCCTTGGGGAAACCAGCAGTTTGCCGTTTTCCGCGATCACCTGCCCCCGGGAGACCACGCATTGGGCCCGGATGGTGGAGATGTCGGGTACAAGCAGAAAATCTGCATCCCGGCCCGGGGCCACGGAACCGATCTGCAGATCCATCCGGAAGTGCTCGGCCACGTTCAAGGTGGCCATGCGGATGGCCTCCACCGGGGCAAAGCCCAGGTCAATGGCTTTTTGCACAAGGGTTTCCATATAGCCGGACTGGCTCAGGGCCTCGGGGGTGATGCCGTCTGAGACCAGGGCGGCCCGGCGCAGGTCGATGTTTTTGTGCCGGATTTCGGATACGGCTTCCAGGTCTTTTCGCACGCTGCCCTCGCGGATCATCACCCAAAGCCCCTGGCGAAGCCGGGACAGGGCTTCTTCTGCGGAAATGGGTTCATGACAGGAGGATATGCCAGCGGCCAGATAGGCCGCCAGTTTCTGCTCGCTGGCGCCGGCCGAGTGTCCCTCCAGGGTTTTGCCGGATTTGCGCACCATTTCAAATGCCGCCATGTAACGCTCCGGATGCTGGAGCACCTCCTGCCAGTAGGCCTCTCCCATGCCCAGAATTTCGGGCCGGGACAGCAGGGCCTGCAGGTCTTCTGTGTCAATGCCGGCCGACAGGCTGCTGATGGACACCATGGCCGGGGCGGTGGCAAAGATCTTGATGGGCTGATCACTGCAGGCGGAAAGATAATCGGTGACCCCGGCCAGGCCCGCGGCAAAATAGCCCTCAAAGACTTCCGTGACAATGGTGGTGGTGCCGCCGGTCATGGCATATTTGAGAAATTCCTCCGGAACCAGGGATGCGGCCATGTGGGTATGGCCGTCAATAAATCCGGGAATCACGGTCATGCCGCGGGCATCTATGACGCGGGTCTCTGGGCCCGTCATTTGCTCTACGCCCGGGCCCACATAGGCCACTTTGCCGTCCTTGACGCAGATCCCGCAATTTTCCGGCAATTCGCCGGTAAACACGTTTAGCACCCGGGCATTGATGACGGCCAGATCCGCCGGGGTTTTTCCCAGGGCCGCATCCATGAGCCGGGCGGCTGCACTGCCGAAGCTGTCATTTATGCCCGCGTCCATCTCAGTGAGGCTCTTTGGGAAGGTCGGTATCGGATACATCCGTGCTGAGGTCGGCATGGATGTTGTTTAAGCCGTTTTCGTAGAATTCGTCGGCAAACAGCGATTCCAGGGCCCTGAGCTGGGCGGCGTTTTCCTCGTCAAAAAGCTCGTCATAGGTTTCAATGCCCTTTTTGTCCACAAGGGTTTTCAAGGCCATGCGCTGGGCCAGGCCGAACCAGAACAGGTTGTCCTCGAAATCCTCGAGCAGGTCCATGACCTCGGATTCCTCCTCGTAATCCGGGGTGGGGAGATATGCGCCGGCCTGCTCGTCATAGGCCACCAGATCCCCCAGTCCCTTTTCCCGGGCGCCTTCGTAGATCTTCTGGATCACCTGGTCATAGTCCCGGGTTTCGGGGTTTTCCTCGGTTTCAAACACGTGAAGGACCCAGCTGCCGATCATGGCCAGTTCCATGAGTTTGCGGTATTCTTCCTTGCTCAATTGCGTTGGCATATGTACCTCTTTTTTGGTTTTTCGGGAAGGAAGCCCTGCGGTCGGGTTTCGGTTTTTTCGCTCCTGACCGTTTACGGATTCAGCCAATGCCTTCGCTTAAAATTTCAAAAACTCGGCCTGCCGGCCTCAAACAGTTTGAAATTTTTACGCTCCGGCATTTGCTGAATTTTTCCGTAAACGCTCAATGTCGCTTCAAAAACCGAACCCCGACCTTGGGCTTCCTTGGAAGTGTTGTTCCTGGGCCGAAGCCCGGGACCAAACGGAAAAAGTAACTTTGTTGAAGCAGCTCAGAAAGAATCGGCTTCTTAAGAAACTATCAAAATTTTTAGGTAACAAAATGTCATTGAATTTTCAAGGTAATTTCATTTGCTGGAAATTGCCGGCCCGGATGATGTAGCTCCCTTGGGTGAACCAAGGAGTTCTGCAGGACAGGTGTTATATTTCAGGTCGATTCACTGGGGCTAAGCGTCAGCCGGGCCGGGGCGGACCTGGCAGACGTATTGCATGTGGGGCCGGCCAGCAGTTCTTGGCGAAGCAAAGCCGTTTGGATCACTTGACAAAAACCAGACATTTTGTATTGATATGAATCAGGAAAAGATCCG